>JALSGX010000062.1 GCA_026982535.1 Ghiorsea sp.
TTCAACATGCAAATCGCCCTTAGTCGAGCGTGTTTCAAAAGTGTTACCACAAGAGCAAACCACTTTGGAAACTATATATTCTGGGTGAATTTCTGCTTTCACTTTAACAACTCCTGTTTTGACCCTTAAAAGAGCCTACCCTTTGAAGGGCGGCGATTTATAGCGGCAAGATACAAAAAACACAAGAAAAAACTTCAGCAGTCTTATCAGACACTTGTTTTCAAAGCATTTCTTAACTGCAAAATATATGCCATCAAGGAAGGAGCAGGGCGCAAGCTATGGCGAACCACAGCTTTGGGCCATGAAGCCACCGCAACCAAAGACTCATACACCTGTGTGGATGTATTCCATTGCGTCTGCCCAGCCATCGCTTCATGCGCCTCATTTAGAACCACATTTGCAATCAAATCATGAGAAATATCTTGTACATGTTTATTCAGCCACTTTTGTATTTCACCAATATCCGACTTGCCTATATCATGAAGCAAGTCTTGCCATATCAACAACGCTTTGGCTTGCTTGCTATCAGACAATATCGCCACACGACCTGGGCTGCCTTGCCCCAAGGCTACCGCCAGCTCGTGTAACGACTTATCCAAACCTTGCATGTCCAATACCGCCTGCATATCCACTTCATTGAGCGGGCTGCACGCTTGCAGCATACAGCGTGAACGAATGGTCGCTGGCAGCCGTTGCAAATCATGGCACACTATCAACAATAAGCTTCCCTCAGCAGGCTCTTCCAAGCCTTTAAGTAGTGCGTTGGCAGCCTGCTGATTCATAAAATTGGCATCATCGATCAACAATACACGGCGTTTGGACTTCAAACCACTCAACGCAAGGAAATCCAGAGCTTCGCGTATTTGCGCGATGTTAATATCTCGGTTGTATTTCTTTTTCTTATCATCATAAAGCAGCTCAATATGAGCATAGTCTGGATGTGAGCCCGCATAAAGCATCACACATGAGTGGCATTGCCCACACGCCTGAAAGTTGCTTAAATCAGGGCTTGCACACATCGCTAAGGCTGCCAACTGCTGGGCTAATGTTGCCTTACCTATGCCTTGGACACCATAAAAAAGCCACGCATGATGCAATCTATCTACCTGCAAGGCTTTACCAAACGCCATGCGTACCTTGTCATGCCCGAGAACCATCCTCATAAGGCAGACAATATGCGCTGAATATCCGCCTGCACAGCATCAATATCCTGATTGGCATTGATGCGTCGCACACGCTCTGGGTTTGCTTGGGCAATCGTATCAAATGCAGCATGTATCCGTTGATGAAAATCTTGCTTTTCCCTGTCCAGTCGATTCGCAATCTCACCGCCAGCCTGGCGCGAAGCCATACGAGTGGTCGCATCCTCCACGGATAAGTCCAACAAAATGGTCACATCAGGCGATACCCCACATTCTGCCCATTTCAGCATGGCGCGAAGTTCGGCATGATCGGTCAATTTCCGTCCAGCCAATTGATAAGCCAGCGTAGAGTCGGTATATCGATCACAAACCACCCATTTGCCAGCTTCCAATGCAGGCATGATCACTTCTTGCACATGCTGCGTCCTATCAGCAAGAAATAATAACAGTTCAGTTTGCGCAGCCGGCACGAATTCACCTGACAATAAAATATGGCGCAATGCTTTACCCAAAGATGTATCACCTGGCTCAAAGGTTTGCAGCACATCCCTGCCCTGCGCCTGCAACCAAGCCACAGTGCGCGATAGCTGTGTGGTTTTGCCGCTACCATCGCCGCCTTCAAATGTAATCAACTTTCCTTGACTCATGGTTCGCTATGTTGCGACAAGAAAGGTTGAAACACAATATTGGTCTGCAAAAGCGAACTGGCAAGAGCACTAACTTGCCCAACATGACCTGTGGTATAAAATACAGCCTGCTTTTTTTCATTGGATACATGTGCTTGAATGTGTTTTTGCACTTGCTTCGCCACTGCCTTACCCGTGCTAATGATGGTCATATCATCACCAACAAGTTCACGAATGACCGGTTCAAGCCAAGGGTAATGTGTGCAACCCAACACCAGTGTATCCACCCCCTCATCCACCAAAGGCAATACATACGATGCCAACAAGCTCTTGGTTTTTTCTGCATACAACTTGCCTTGCTCAATAACTTCCACAAGTCCGGTACATGGCTGGGTTAAAACACGAGCCTTGTGTTGATGCGCATCCAAAAGGTTAGAGAACTTGTCACTTTGTAGTGTGTTTTCCGTGGCTAAAATGCCAACAATGCCACTTTTGGACTGCTCCACAGCAGGTTTTAAGGCAGGTTCCATACCAATCACTGGTATATCCAGTATTTCGCGCAGTTGAAATACAGCCGCAGCCGTTGCTGTATTGCATGCCACCACCAACGCTTTGATTTGATGGGTTTGGGTTAAGGTTTCAGCAATCGAAAGCGCACGCTGCAATACCGTTTCGCTATCTTTATTGCCATACGGCGCGTATTTAGAATCTGCAACATAGATAAAACGCTCATACGGCATAACGGCTTGTAACTCACGCCATACCGTTAAGCCACCAAGCCCTGAGTCAAAGATACCAATCGCATTGTTCACGCGCGACAAACTATCTGATGATAAAAAAATCATCTAGTATCATCAGGCGATACGCTGGTATCCGTGATAGTCCGCCTGTTTGAAGTTGCATGCTATGCTCAGGCAGCAACAAACTCCCCTTAAGTCGTTGAAAAAAGTTTATCCGCAAATGGGGCATGGGTCATGCTTTTTCCAGTGCAATGTTATCCACATTACGCACCAATACTGACAAATACTCATAACCATACGATGGATAATAATATGGCAAAACTACAGGTATCATGGTTTATACGCCCTTGTGTAGCAACCCAAGAAATTCATCCCGGCTCACATTCTCTGCGCCAAGGCTGAGGAGGTGGTCTGTGGGCATTTGACAATCAATCAGCTGAATACCCTCATCCACCGCCCAATCACAGAGGTAGGACATTGCCATTTTAGAGCCATCCCGTTGTTTGCTAAACATGGATTCCGCATAAAACACATGATTCAGGCGCACGCCATAAAGACCGCCAATCAACTCACCTTCATCATAAACTTCAAATGAATGTGCATAACCCAAGACAAACAAGCGCAAATACGCTTCTATCATCTCAGGCACAATCCAAGTGCCGCTCAAAGTCCCATCTTTTTCTCGCCTTGGGGCAGCACAAGCTGAAATCACCGCTTCAAAATCTTTATCGCGATACGCATGGTAACGCGCTTGTTTCAACCTTCGTTTTAAGCGTGAAGAACGATAAAACTTCCCTGGAAAAAGAATAGTTCTCGGATTCGGCGACCACCATAAAATCGGCTCTCCCTCTGCATACCAAGGGAATATACCATTGCTGTAGGCATCCAATAATGTTTCAGGGTTAAGGTCGCCCCCTATCGCCAGCAAACCTTCTTCATTGGCTTGATTGGGGTGTGGAAATCGAGAATTGGAGGTGGCGTTCATGTGCCAAACCTATGCAAATGTTTGACATGCTTCATCTGTTTTTCAGTATCACCCCTATGACTGCTGATATTTGTATCCCAAGACCCAAACAAGACATGAACTTATCCCTTCAGGAACTCTATGATTTGCCTGAAGATGAAGTTATCGCTCGCATCCATAATTTACGTACTGAGTTGGGTGATAATTTATTAATTTTGGGGCATCACTACCAACGTGAGGAAGTGATCGCCTTTGCCGACATCACTGGCGACTCTCTCAAACTTGCCCAAGAAGCCGCCAAGACCAAAGCGCCCTACATTATATTCTGTGGTGTCCATTTTATGGCGGAAATGGCAGATGTGCTCACCTCTGATGCGCAAACTGTGATTCTTCCTGACCCTGCGGCAGGCTGCTCCATGGCTGATATGGCAGATAGTGAACAAGTGTGGCGTTGCTGGCGCGAACTACAAACCATTATTGAACCTGATACTTGTGTTACACCTGTAACATACATCAATTCCACCGCTGCCCTCAAAGCCTTTTGTGGCGAACATGGTGGCATTGTCTGCACTTCAAGCAATGCCAAGCGCGTGATGCAGTGGGCCTGGGATAAACGCGAAAAGATTTTATTCTTCCCTGACCAACATTTGGGCGAAAACACCGCATTAACCATGGGTATTGCCGATGAAGACATGATTATTTGGAACCCCTTCAAACCCATGGGTGGTAATAGTGAATCAGACATCAAGCGCGCCAAACTCATCCTTTGGAAAGGTTTTTGCTCGGTACACCAATTATTCAAACCCGAACATGCGACCACCATGCGCAACAACCACCCTGATATTCAAATCTTAGCCCACCCGGAATGCTCTCGTGAAGTCTGTGAAACCTCCGACTTTGTAGGCTCAACCGAAATGATTATTCAGCATGTTACCGCAGCTCCCGCAGGCAGCAAGTTTGCCATTGCCACAGAGCTTAATTTGGTCAACCGCTTGCGCATCAACCATCCCGAACATCAGATTTGGTTTTTATCACCCACCGTAAGCATGTGTTCTACCATGTTTCGCACCGACCCCCCTCACCTTTGTTGGGCAATGCAGGAAATCTTGGGGGATAAGCAGTATCATCAGGTGTCTGTCCCCGCATCACAACAAAGCATGGCATTGGTTGCACTGAACAACATGCTGGAGTTAGGCTAGGGTGATGCTGCGATATTTAGGCATTGCCCTAATATGCTGCTTCCCCCAGCTTACCCATGCAACAGGCTACGATGAAATGAATCAGTATATCCAGGATTTTGAACAAAGCGGGCTAACACGCTTTGCTCCTACAAGCATGAAGCGTGTCAAAGCCTATCAAGGGGCATCCATGCTGGCCTATGAAGAACAAGGTGGATTCAATGATACCCTAACACAGTCAGACCAACTAAAAAAAGCCATTGAAAAAACCATGCAAGCCTTGGATGAGGCGAAAAATAATGCTGCCAGCTTTCAATCAATCTTTCCTGATCTAATTGCTCTGGAAAAAGAAGCCCGTAAAGCTCTGTTGTATCACCACAAGCCCAATACGCTCGCTGAGCCACAAGTGCAAACCTTATTTGAGCGAGCGCAAACCCAAATGAACCTAACTATCAAAAGCTCTGAGCAGGGTCAACTTAACTTGGCCAGACAAGCCGCGCAAAAAGCACGCACGCTCTTCTATCAATCCATAGACAAGGCTATGCCCAAGCTTGTAGAGCAAACAGAACGCGCCTTGTCACGAGCCAGAAGTGTGGATGCTGATGATTATGCGCCACAAACCTACGATAAGGCAGAGCAAGCTTTTGAAGCACTGGAAGCCTATGCTAAAGACATACAGCAGTTACCCGAAAAGCGTAAAGGCATTAAACGCCCCAAACGCATTGGTTATGCCCTGGAAATGGCAGTGTATGCCCAAAAAATTGCCATTAAAGTTAAAGGATGGCGGCGCAACAAAGGAAGCTATGAAGAGCTTTACTTAAATAACAAACATGAACGGCTAAAGCTTGCCAAGATTATGCGTATCCCCCTAGACTATGACAATGTTGAGGTGGATATTACAGCAGATGATTTATTCAAGCATATTCAGCAGCTACAGCACACATTAGAGCAAGAGCGTCAACAACATGCACTGCAAATTGCCGAGTTAAATGAAAAATATCAAGTCATGCTTGAGCAAAAGCTGCACCAACAACGGCTTCAAGACCAAAAAGCCTTTCAAGAAAAAATTGCCAATGTTAAGGCGGCACTGAACAGTAAACTGGCACGCGAAACTTTTGAAAAGCAACGCCAACAGCAAGTGCGTGATTTATTTCAAAGTAGTGAAGCTGAAATTATTACCAATCTTGATGGATCACTGCTGATTCGAGCAAAGGCCATTCAATTTGAGCCCAACAGCAGCAAAGTAGATAGCGCGTATTTTGATTTCTTAGGCCGCATTAAAGATGCTCTGGATTTGTATCCATCCCGCACAATTATCATTGAAGGACATACGGATAGCACTGGCGATGCTATGCAAAACCGCAAACTATCCCTCGCCCGCGCAGAAGCTGTGCAGGAATTTTTAATCGCAGCAGGTATGGATGCCTCTCGTATCAAGGCCGTGGGTTATGGTGAGGCCAAGCCCATTGCTACCAACATGTATAAAAAAGGTCGCGCCATGAATCGTCGTATTGATATTGTTATCCAAGCACCACGATAACACCATGCAACAAAAACTATCACTATTCCAACAATCCTTGCTCGATGAAGCTCACGCACTTGTAGCCAGCAATGTCCCTGAGCACGACTATAAAATGATGAGTCATGTGCTTGCCGAAATGCGTAAAGGTCTGGAAGTATTCCAACCCTACCAAGCATGGCGAAAAGTCAGCGTGTTTGGTTCAGCCCGTATCAAAGAACACCACGCCCAATACCAGCAAGCTAAAGCATGTGGCAAAGCACTTAAAGAAGCAGGCTTTATGGTCATTACAGGTGGTGGACCAGGTATGATGCAAGCTGCCAATGAAGGCGCTGGTCGTGACGCGTCGTTTGGAATCGGCATCAATCTACCCATGGAACAGCAGCTAAATCCTATAGTACATGAGTCCCCACGAAGCTTTGAATGCAAATACTTCTTCACGCGAAAATTTTTCTTTCTCAAAGAAAGTGATGCCGTCATTCTTACCGCTGGTGGCTTTGGCACATTTGATGAGGGTTTTGAATTGCTCACCTTGTTACAAACAGGACGAAACCCACCTATTCCCGTTGTGATGCTGGAAGCACCAGGTGACGACTTTTGGGGCCCATTCCTGAAATCATGGGTGCGTCGTCTTATCGATAATGGCTTGATTAGCCATGAAGACACGCAATTGATTTACCATACCGATGATGTGCATAAAGCTGTTCAACATATTGAGAAATATTACACCAACTACCATAGTTTTCGTTATGTGGGTAAATATGTTTTGCTCCGCATCAATAACCCAATATCTGATATGGCATTGGAGCGCTTAAACGCTGAGTTTTCTGATGTATTGCATCAAAGTAAAATTGAACAGGTTTTTGCTTGGCCAGAGAATGATGATGCTTGTTATGCACATTACCCAAGGCTGCGCATGAAGCTCAAGCATCACCGCATGAATGTATTGCCTTTACTTATCCAACGCATGAATGCTCTGTATATCCAAGAACATCAATAATCTGGAATATGCAACAATGATTCCGCCTGCTCTAACACAAAGCTCTTAAAGGCTTCAGGTATAGCAGCAAAGCGCTTACCTTCTCGATATACAATGTGCCATTGCCGCTTAATGGGAAAATCTTCAACTTCCAATACAACCAATCGCTTTAAGGTTAGCTCCATTTCAATGGTATGTAATGACACAATACCCAAACCAAGCTCTGCCATCACAGCCTGCTTAATGGCTTCAGAGCGATTCATCTCCATGCCCGCAATCAATTCCAAACCATGTTGATTAAAAAAGCGTTCTGTTGCCATGCGTGTCCCTGATGCAGACTCGCGCACAATAAACGGCTCATCTGCCAAGTCGGCCAATAAAATAGGTTGCTGATGCACCAAGGGGTGCGTGGGTGCGGCAATCACCACCAAAGGATTATCCATAAAAGGAATACCTTTAAGATGATGCCCTGAAGGTGGTTTGCCCATGATTGCCATATCTGTGTGATTATTTTCCACAGCCTCAACCAAACCAGAGCGATTGGTCACATCCAATGTAATCTCTGCCTTGGGATATTTATGCTTAAATGCTGCAATCAATTGCGGTGCAAAGTAATTGGCTGTGGATGCCATGGTGAGGTGAAGCTTACCCCGCTTCAGCCCTTTCAACTCTTCTATAACCTCCGCTGCCTCTTCAAGCTGCTGGCGTATGCTTTGCGCATAGAAAAGAAGCTCTTCGCCTGCCTGAGTTGGCACAATGTATTTACCATCTCGCTCAAATAGAGGCAAACCCACTTCTGCTTCCAGTTTTTTGACTTGCATGGAGATCGCAGGCTGAGTCATAAACAGCGCTTTACTGGCTGCCGTGTAGCTCTGATGTTCAACAATGGATTCCAGTATGCTTAGTTGCTTCAGTGAAATATTCATGTTTGCTGTCTAACCGCAAACCACTCTTTTCGCAAGCGCATATAAGATTTAATTATGGACAACAATAATATTCACTCCTACATTTAAGCTATGTCTGAGGAAATCTTTTTTCGCCCTTCAGTAATTCAGTGTGAAGAAGGTGTGTTAACCGCAGATATATACAACCTATGTTACACACTGCTGTCTCGAAGCCCTTTGGGCTGTGTGTTTGTTCCTATGCGGGATATGCAATATATGGCAGTGATTGATAAACAAGAAATCATTTTTGTTGATAGCTTGGCTTATCAAGTTATTGATGGGAAAGGAGGGAAAGTTATCACCACAGCCTGGCAATTCCCTGTCAATAAAGATCGCAACTCACTATCAGAACCCGTCACATGCACCTTTATATACTATCATCCACAGGCAAAAGCCAATCACTTGCGCCTACACAGCTCCTTTCGCAAGGCTATTGTGCAACTCGATACACGCTACCGCGAAAACATGATGCCTTCCCGTCAAGCTAAAGTTATACCCATAAAACCACGGAGATAAGAAGGTGTGCCACAGGGTATAAGAAATATTTATATATGATATAATTCTTTCTAATTTTACATTATCCTGTTATACACTACACTTGCCCTCGTTGGTCAATTGGCGACTTGAATGCCTTATGGTTACAAATAAGAAAAACAAGCGTCATTTGTATAAATCCAGCAAAGCATCTTATCAACCCAGAAGGATGCTTCGGCTTGATTTTCCAGCATGGTGGTTTAGCATTCTACATGCTTCTTATTATATAGGAAGTGTGTTTGGCAAGCAGCAAAACAATATGCTTGTAAACTTACAAGCCTATGTTTGCGTCTTACCACTAATATACAATAGGAGAAAAACGCATGGCAGAAAAACAATATAATGCGGGTGTGAAAGAATACCGCGAAACTTATTGGATGCCTGAGTACACACCAAAAGAAACTGACATTTTGGCATGTTTCAAGGTAACACCTCAGGAAGGCATCCCTCGTGAGGAGGTGGCAGCAGCCGTTGCGGCCGAATCTTCAACAGGAACATGGACAACAGTATGGACAGACCTTCTTACTGATCTTGACTACTACAAAGGTCGTGCTTATGCCATTGAAGATGTTCCAGGCGATGACACATGCTTCTATGCTTTTATCGCATATCCAATCGACCTTTTTGAAGAGGGCTCAGTTGTCAATGTATTGACCTCTTTGGTTGGTAATGTGTTTGGCTTTAAGGCACTTCGTGCTTTGCGTCTGGAAGATATCCGCTTCCCACTTGCTTATGTAATGACTTGTAATGGTCCACCACAAGGTATTCAACAAGAGCGTGACATCTTGAACAAATATGGTCGTCCTCTATTGGGTTGTACCATCAAGCCTAAATTAGGTCTATCTGCGAAAAACTATGGTCGTGCTTGCTATGAAGGTCTTCGTGGTGGCTTGGACTTCACCAAAGACGACGAGAATGTAAACTCTCAACCATTTATGCGCTGGAAGCACCGTTTTGACTTCGTGATGGAAGCCATTCTTAAAGCAGAAGCTGAAACAGGTGAGCGCAAAGGTCACTACTTAAATGTCACAGCGCCAACTTCTGATGAAATGATGAAACGCGCTGAGTATGCTAAAGAAATTGGTGCGCCAATCATCATGCACGACTACCTGACTGGCGGCTTTAGTGCCAACACACAATTGGCTCAATGGTGTCAAGACAATGGCATGTTGCTACACATTCACCGTGCGATGCATGCGGTTCTTGACCGCAACCCACATCACGGTATCCACTTCCGTGTACTAACCAAATGTCTTCGCTTGTCTGGTGGTGATCACCTTCACTCAGGTACTGTTGTTGGTAAACTGGAAGGCGATCGCGAAGCAACTCTGGGCTGGATTGACATCATGCGCGACTCTTACATTAAAGAAGATCGTTCGCGTGGCATCTTCTTCGACCAAGATTGGGGATCTATGCCTGGCGTAATTCCAGTTGCATCTGGTGGTATCCATGTATGGCACATGCCAGCACTGGTGAACATCTTTGGCGATGACTCTGTACTTCAATTTGGCGGCGGCACTTTGGGTCACCCATGGGGTAATGCGGCTGGCGCTGCTGCAAACCGTGTTGCGGTTGAAGCTTGTGTTGAAGCACGCAACTCTGGCATTGAAGTTGAGAAAGAAGGTAAAGCTATTCTTACTAAAGCTGCTGAACATAGTCCAGAGCTGAAAATCGCTATGGAAACATGGAAAGAGATCAAGTTTGAGTTCGATACTGTGGACAAACTTGATGTTGCCCATAAATAAGCACTAAACAACCAAGGTTGGCTGCTTTAGGCAGCCAATCATAATAACTTTTTGGAGAAAACAAATGAGTGACATGCAAGACTACAAGTCTAGCTTGGGCGATGCCGCCACAAGCCGAAAATTTGAAACATTTTCATACCTTCCGCCATTGAGTAATGAAGCCATTCGTGCTCAAATTCAATATATCATTGATAAAGGCTGGAACCCTTCCATTGAACATACCGAGCCTGAACATGCGTCAGGAAACTTCTGGTATATGTGGAAGCTTCCTATGTTTGGTGAAACTGATGTGGATGCTATCCTAGCAGAGCTGGAAGCATGCCATAAAGCACACCCCAACAACCATGTTCGTTTATTGGGCTTAGACAACTTTGCCCAATGCGCAGGTACTTCCATGGTTATCTACCGTGGCAAAGCTGTTTAACGGTTGAACAAGCATAGTATAAAGCCCCTTCACCGGGGCTTTATTTTCACCCTTGAGTCAATGAAAGAGCAACAGGAGCAACACTATGCCTAAACCCCGTGTCTATGTTGGTATCAATCATGACATCAATGGTGGAATGACACCCATTGGAAAAATTATTCGTGATGCTTGGGTTTTTGGTATCATTGAAGAAAACGAAACTTGCGAAGGATGGAGTGGTGGTCAAATTGATGACCTTATCCAACAAGTCAACCAAGCATGGGATCAATATGGATGTCTGGTTAGCCACCTTCCTAAAGACCTATTTGAGCGCCACCAGCGTATCCATGGGCAAGCAATCCAAGCAGCAAAGCAAGCAGGCTGGTCTGGCGAAGTTGAAACAGATGATGAAGTATAAACATGTATAAAGAGAGGTAATCATGTCTATTGAAGAATACAAAGTTGACCCGGAACAATACACCATTAAACAAGAACCTTATTACGAAGCTGTTGACAATGAAGTAGAGCTTTATGAATCCGCATACCAGGTGCGTATGCCACTGATGATCAAAGGTCCTACAGGGTGCGGAAAATCGCGATTTGTTGAATACATGGCATGGAAGCTGGGCAAACCTCTGATTACCGTTGCTTGTAATGAAGACATGACCGCCTCCGACTTGGTTGGTCGATTTCTTCTCGATAAAGATGGCACTAAGTGGCAAGATGGGCCTTTAACAACAGCGGCTCGTATTGGAGCAATTTGTTATCTGGATGAGGTAGTCGAAGCCCGCCAAGATACAACCGTTGTTATTCACCCGCTAACTGACCACCGCCGTACTCTGCCCTTGGATAAAAAAGGGGAACTGGTTGAAGCTCATCCTGATTTTCAACTGGTCATTTCATATAACCCTGGCTACCAAAGCTTGATGAAAGACTTGAAGCAATCGACAAAACAACGCTTTGGTGCGATGAACTTTGACTACCCTGAAGAAAAAACAGAAGTCAGCATTGTGGCTAAAGAATCAGGTGTGGATGAAAAAACAGCAGAAAAGCTTGTTCATATTGCCCAGCGTGCGCGCAACCTTAAAGGGCATGGTCTGGATGAAGGTATTTCTACCCGCCTGTTGGTTTATGCAGGTCAGCTGATTAGCAAAGGTGTCTCACCTGTTGCGGCATGTACCATGACTATGGTTACCCCTCTCACAGACGATCCAGATATGAGCGACACATTAAACGCAGCAGTTGAAACTTTCTTTGGTTAAGGTCTAAAGCCCAAGGGCACTGGGCTTTGGCAGTGCCCCCTTCAGGATAAAGGTATACAACGATGTCTATACAACTTAAAGATTACGAAGATGTATTACAAGATGTTGCACCGGAAATCAGCGATGTGCTCTCAGGAACCTTCCAAGAAGCAAGTCGCGTTATGTCCCCTGCAGGGCTACAAGCATACCTTGATGGTGCAAAGGCACTTGCTAATTTAGGGCGAGGTAATGATATTGTCATATCCTACCTGCAAGAAATTCCACTGGTTGCGAAAGAGTGTGGTGAAGATGTCATTAATGATTGTTTAACTGCGGCCATGAAGTTGTCCTCCATGACATCAGGTGCTGTGGTCTCTCTACTGTTTAACAGCATGCCAAGTGCCGCCAGGAACCTGGGTGACGCTGAACTTTTTCGTGGTTATCTAACGCTTATCCATCAACTTGCTTCAACGGCTTCTCGAGGCGTGAAGCCCATGCTTAATCATATTGATGAATTGTTGTCCAAGTTGACACTTAGCGGGCTGCGCCGGTGGGCAAACTTTGGCGCACAAGCCTATCGCAGAGACTATGATAATCTTATTGCATACTTTAACCTAGAGTCTGCGGATAGCCGTGCTGTTTTACAAAAAGAACGAAGTGGTATCTTGTTTGTAAAAACACAACGCAAGCTTAACTTTTACTTGCGCTCTTTGTGGGGGCGCGACTTTTTCCTCAGACCAACAGGCGCTGATTTTGCCGATTTCCGCCCTTTTATTGAGCACCGTATTCTCCATCTGCCTGATGCCGTTGATAACTTGGGGGACATTCCTGGTCTTGAAGTTTATCGTGCAACGGCTGCACACATGGCTGCACACATGGTTTACTCTACCTCTGCCATTTCCGCAGAACAACTTAGCCCAGCACAGATGTTTTTTATTGGCTTGCTTGAAGATGCCAGAATTGAATACAAGGCCACGCAAGACTTCCCTGGCCTTAAACGCCTATGGTCATCGCTCATGCAAACCTCAGCATCCTTGGAACAAGAGGCTGAACATCCAAGCATGCCAGTGCTGCATCAAGTTGCCCTGATGCTGCTTGACAACACACAAACCATTGACGACGAAGAGCTGGCAAGCTTTGTTAAAGCATTCCATGAAAACATTGAAAGCAACCAGGATAACAATCAATTTAGCTGGAATATGGGCATGGATCTTTTTAATATATTCTCACAGCGAAAAGAAGTGCCCAGCTTGCGCATACTAGAGCGCATCGCCATTCCATATCGTGATGACAACCGTTTTACTTGGTCATTTGCGGAAGCCAACTGGGAAGCTGATGGTGTGGAGTATATACCTGCAAGCCAACGGCAGGTGCGAAAACATGTAAGCGCAATTGAAATGGCAAATGAAGTGGACTGTGAACTGGCTGGTGATGATGCTCAAGAAATATGGGTATGCTCCACCAACTTCCGCCCTTATGAAGATGATTTAACAGATGAACAAATCAGCTTTAATGATATGTGGGGTAAAGAACCTATCTCTGAGCCTTACCACTACCAGGAATGGGATTATCAAATCCAGCTTCATCGCCCAGATTGGGTAACGCTTTATGAGAGAAAGCAACCTCGAGGTCTGGTTGAAGATATTGATGCTATTATTGATAGCTATAGACCTATTGCACACCGCATTAAACAAATCATTGATTTATTAACACCTGCTGGTGTTCAGAGGCAGCGTAACCTCGAAGATGGTGATGAAGTTGATATCAATGCTGCGATTGACGCCATGATTTCCATTCGCATGGGTGAGCAACCCAACCCTAGGATTACCATGCGTAATGTGCTCAACACGCGCGACTTATCGGTTGTATTACTGCTCGATTTATCCGAGTCCACCAACGAGCCCATGAATGGTTCTGAAAAAACAGTGCTCGAACTCACACGAGAAGCAGCAACTTTGGTTGCCATGGCAATTGAAGGCATTGGCGATCCTTTTGCTATTCATGGCTTTGCCTCTGATGGTAGACATGATGTGCAATACTACCGCTTCAAAGACTTCAAAGAACACTTTGATGATGATGTCAAGTCTCGCTTGGCAGGTATGAAAGGTGGCCTTTCCACTCGCATGGGTGCAGCCTTGCGCCACGCGGGGCATCACTTGTTGAAACAGCAAGAAAAACGCAAGCTAATTTTACTGGTAACCGATGGTGAACCAGCCGATATTGATGAGCGCGACCCACAACACTTGCGCCATGACACAAAAAAGGCTGTGGAAGAGCTTTACAGCTCAGGTGTATTAACCTATTGCCTCACTTTGGACCCCAATGCAGATGCGTATGTGAAGCGAATTTTTGGTGAAAACAACTATACCATTATTGATAATGTTGATCGCCTACCAGAAAAGCTTCCATCACTATTTGCCAGCTTAACCTCCTAATAAGCTAGCCACACCACACTTGCGCCATGCAAGTGTGGTTATGTGCTATGAGTATATTGATAAGTTCATTGCTTCTGCCTGCTGAAACAGTGTTTCTGCCTCTTCCCTGCTTCCTAGCGACCAGTCCACAGCTTGCTTCCCATGCTGCTGCAAATAAGCATTTGCTTGCGAAAAATACCTTTGCCCAAAAAATCCTCGGTGCGCGGATAATGGTGATGGATGTACCCCTTCTAACACCAAATGCTTTTGCCGATCAATACATCTTCCCTTACGCTGCGCATAGCTTCCCCACAATATAAATACAATATGCTTGCGCTCAGCATTCAATGCTGCGACCACAGCATCTGTAAATGTTTCCCAGCCCTTATTTTGATGCGATGCCGCTTTGCCCTTTTCAACAGTAAGCACACTATTAAGTAGCAACACACCTTGCTTTGCCCAAGCGACAAAGCACCCATGCTGAGGGGCACGCAAGCCTAAATCCTGCGCTAATGCTTTATAAATATTGAGCAAAGAAGGTGGCATACGCACCTGAGGCGGCACAGAAAAGCATAAACCATGCGCCTGCCCCTCGCCGTGGTATGGGTCTTGACCAAGAATCACCACCTTCACTTGATTAAACGGTGTTAAGTTAAGCGCACTAAAGTATTGATACGGCTTAGGATAAATCGTTTTCCCAGCTTTCAACTCTGATTTCAAAAACATGCGCAATGACTGCATATACGCTGCTTCAAACTCGTCTTTAAGCTGGTATTTCCATGAGGGTTCAAGTTTTATTGCTGCTGTCATTGCAATATCACACCATGATCACTCATAAAAGTCCATCATCAAGCCTTGCTTTCATACCGCTTTCGATGTGATACTCGGCACTGAAACCAGAGTCATAAGCAACATGCTCACATCATTCTTATCGCAAAACGGAGGCAATATGATTCCAATGAAACAAGCAGTATTGGCAACTGTATGTGCTACAGCATGGGTAGCATCCAGCGCACTTGCTGGTGAAACCTATATTTGCAAACATGGTCATCAAGAGCGCATCATCAGCGTGGTTTATGATGTTGAAGGACAAGCCGTGCCTTGCAAGGTGGTGTACACCAAAGGTGATGTCGTAGAAACACCGTGGAATGCGCAGAATCAAGCAGGCTACTGTGAAGAAAAAGCAGCGGCCTTTGTTGAAAAACAACGCAATTGGGGTTGGGTTTGTGAAAAGCAAGAATAAGTCTTAAAGCTCAATCCATCATAAAAAAAGGGTTACTTCGGTAGCCTTTTTTTATGCCCTACTCTTGAAAAACTTGGTGATTTCCCTATCCAAGGCATTGGCAAAACCTTGCCTATCGCTGTGATTAAATGCGGCTTGCCCACCCGTAATAACCCCACTTCCACGCAAATCATCCATAAAATTACGCATACTGAGTTGGCTTTTGATGCTATCAGGCGTAAACATACGACCTCTGGGACTCAAGGCTAACCCACCTTTCTCGATGACATCCGCCGCCAATGGCACATCAGCAGTAATCACCAAATCTCCTGCATCCAATGCGTCCACAATATATTGGTCAGCCACATCTGCACCTGCATCCACCTGAACTGCGTGAATATATGCCGATTTCGGCACCCGCATCAGGCTATTGGCAACAAGCACCGTTATTATCTTCGCCCGCTCTGCGGCACGAAATAAAATCTCTTTGACAGGCACAGGACAAGCATCGGCATCCACCCAAATCTTCATATTCAAATACCCATCCTATCCAACACGGCAAACATGGTTTGGTTCAATGTGGCAAAGCGTTGCTTATCGCGCAACATATCTTCCGCTGATTGCACATAGGTTGAGCCGTCTAACTCATCACCGCAATGCTTTATCAATGCACTTGCCGATTCAGGCGTGGTTTCAAGGTGAAATTGAAACGCCACCACCCTATCTTGATAGACAAACCCTTGATTGGGGCAAGCCTCACTTGCTGCCAAAGCTCGTGCGCCTTGTGGCACATCAAACATATCCCCATGCCAGTGAAACACATCCAACGATGCCGGGAACACATCATCTAAAATCGTGCTTTGCAGCTCATCGGATGTTTGAATGGGGAACCAGCCAATTTCTTTGTGTTTGCCTGCATACACCGCTCTTTTGCTGTCCGTGCTGCCCAACACATCCGCAATCAACTGCGCACCCAAGCAAATGCCCAACACCTTCTTGCCCGCATCAATCGCCTGCTTGATAAACACCTTCTCATCTTTGAGCCAAGGCAGTTCATCGTCGTCATAAATCCCCATCGGCCCACCCATGATAATCAAGGCATCCATATCGTTCACATTTGGCAAAGCTTCCCCAGCATACAAGTGGGTAAAGCTTAACTCATGTCCTTGCTTTTCAAGGTAAGGTTGCATCGCCCCTAATCCTTCAAATGCTACATGTTGAATGGTGTGAATACGCATCAATGGACCTCTTTTGTTTGACCTTGGTGTGAATAAAAGCTCTTTTATATTGAATATTAAGCGAGAAAAGCTTCGCAGGCTTTGATGCAAGCCGCACAGCTATCCGCACAAGCTTTGCATTCTACATGTTTCTTTTCGTGTTTGCGACATTCTTTTTCACAGTCACTACAAATCTTGATGCTCAAAGCACACATATCTTTTAAAAATTTTGAGTCATAAGAAGCTAGTCTTGCGTGTGCCGTGCAAAATGCCAAAGTTTCTTGTGCGCTAATCGCGCAGTCGGCAACACTGGTATCTCCACTTTTGAATAAGTCTAAGCAATGGTTAATACATGCTTCTGCATTCATGACACAATGGTGCAAAGCCTTGCTTAAATCCGTTGTTTTACTGGAAATGCTGTGGTAGTGATGAGTCATGCCTTCGGCAGATGCAGTATTGCTGAGTGTGCTTGCAGCTAACAATCCTGCACCCATGGCACCCACTGTTTTTAAAGCCTTGCGGCGTTCTTGTGATGTTAAGTTAGTCATAGTTTTACCCCGTTGATATTTTTGTTGTATATTGTCTATGGCAGAATCGTATTCAGGGTTTGAATAAGCTTATCCCCAGTTCTGAAATCCTCATTCATCTGAATCACACTATGTTTATCAATGACAATGGTTTTGCCCATCGCACCTTGAAACTGGTTGAGTAAACTTTGGTTTTCATCCGCAATGGTGATAAATATCGAGCCTGCATAACCATTGACGGCTTCGGATACTGTGGTGGAAGCAATCGAGCCAGACACATAATCCACCAATACATAACGCACAGTGCCTCGATTCTGGAATTGAGGAATGATGTTATACAAGATGTGGTCGGTGTGTGAAATACAAATCGGACACCACATGGTGAAATATAAAACTACAGCATCCGATACAAAAGCCCCTCCCGTTAAATAGTCCGATAACTTGAAGCTTGTGCCATTGGTGGCAGGGGCAGTGAAGTCCGCAGCCATTTGACTGGGTTGGCTGCCTGTTGTATTCGCAATGATTGTAGGACGCAGATCATCTCCCGATGGATTTAGGTCATCAGCCATATTACCACATGCACTGAGTGCAAGCAGTGTGAGTAGCAACCAAGCCTTAATCATAGACATAATTGACCCCCAAGGATAACATGCTGGTGGTGGGAAAGTTTTTACCCCAGTTATGATAATGCGGAGTATAAGCATAAGAAAGCTTGACTACAGTGTCTTTGCTATCACTAGACCAAGCTACTGTGCCACTCAAGCCTTTTTTTTGTATGCCTGAATTTTCATCTACTATCCCATCTATGGTTGCCCTATCTTCTTGCAAATAGCTATACGCAGCCGTTAAGGTCACTGTTTCCCCATTATCCATAAAAATGGTATAACCACCACTGATACTACCGCTAAACCTGTCCCCGAGGTTCTTCTTATAAGGCGCAACATACACACCATACTCTCGGTTGACGGAACGCTTCAGGTATTTGCCATAGTTAAGCGCAATGGATGCGTTCCATGGAAACACGGTTTTATCGAACAAAGCTTGAAGATCGAATCGGTAAAAGCCTCGCCCTGTAATATCAAAGTTATTTTGCACATCATCATAAGGCGAAATACCTGTGGGTACGGTTAATGTCGTGCCGAAATACATAGCAGGCTTATAGTCTTCCCAATCTTCTAGCACCCAAGTGCAGGTGATTTGGTCAAAGGCTTCATACCAAACGGTGATGCTGCTATCACCAATACCACTGGTTTTGAATGTATTGTTGGCATATTGATTGTTATTCCACACATAAGGCATGGAAAGTGAGACTTGCCAGTTGTCGTTGATGCGTTTGGCAACACCTAACCCTAAGCGAGACTGGCTTAAATTGGAGCCGTCAGGGTCTTGATGCCAAAGCCCATCTTTATCCCAAAAACCATCGTATTTTTCATAAGCGACATTGATACCCACACTCAAATCACGAAACTTGGGTAACAATAAAGAAGCACCCGAGCCGCCACCGCAACACGATGCGGCATAACTAGAAAGTGGAAAAAGGAGTGCAGCCCCCAAGGTGAGGGCTGCGGAGGTATAAACTTTTATCATGGTGCAGTGAATTTTAATTGAAGATTACCTGCTGCCGCAGTTTGCATCACATTGCCATTGACCGTTAGACGAATATCCAAGGTGTTTTGCGCTGTTGTGCTTAAACCCGCAAGACCTGTGATTTTATATTGACCATTGGTGGCGGTCATAGGCATAGCTTGCCATGTTGTGCCGCCATCGGTGGAGATTTCACATGTTGCAGAGGTAATGGATGGCATCATCAAGCCGGCATAAACAGGTGGGAAAATCATACCTACACCCATTTGCATACCCAGCGTTGTCACATAAACCGTAACATCATGACCACCACCAGCATTGGCAGCCACATCTTGCAGCCAAACACGGTATTCTCGTGGTTTGGTTACGCCCATCATATCTGTCCATGTATCGTTGGCATGGCTTCCTTTAGCCAGCAATAAGTCCGTACCCATATTCATCATCACATTGGGGAAGAAATGCGCATTTGTTGTTACAGGTGCAGCACCTGTGGCATCTGTTAAAGCGATGTTTAAATCCCATTGTCCCATAGGCACCACTTCTGTACCCATCATCATACCTGTGGGCATGAGATAATAAATATCAACGGTGTAAATACCTGATGCAGGTGTGGTGTTCACAAGGGTTCCAATAGGTGTTGGATGACCATGCCCAGAAAACATATACATCCAAGGGTTGATGTTAATCGCAGTAATCGGTGAGCCTGGGGCTGTAATATCAATGCCAAGACCTGTGGTAGCATCCGTGATGGTGAGCTGATGTGTAGTTTTTACATTTTTAAAGCCCATTTGGAAGGGTGCAACATTTGGGGTATCGAGTTTAATATCTACTTGCGTCACGCCATCAGCTAAAGTGATTCTTTTAATCGTTCCTGGCATATCCGCTGCAATGGGCGGAAGCCCCATGCTTGGTGCTGGTACTTGGGCAACATTGGCAGAGCTGCCAGCAAAGCGAGCAACAGCGATACTCAGACGATTGGCAAGCGGTATGGCTTGATGCATGGTTTGTAAGTTTACCCCGCTGGTGAAAGTCACCGCATTGCCTGCGGCAACACCATCCAAAGTGCCATCGGCTAAGTCAGCAGCCAGTTTGATAGGTAACTCAGCCAAATCCGTAGCCGTTAAACCTAAGTCTTTGCCCAGTTGACTCCACACGCCCACGCGAAAGGCGGCTGTTTTGTCTGCTGTGGTTTGCGTGGTCATGCTTTGCGTGGTGTAAGGGTCGAAAGGCACAGCGGTTAAATCAGGCTTGTAACCAAAAGCCGTTTGAAATGCTGTTTCTGCGGCTGTAAGTGTCATGCCATTTGCCACCATGGTACGAATCACTGTGGTGTCGGGGGTGATGGGTGCATTGCCCAATTGCCCTGCTTGAAAGTGGTTTGCGGCAGTGCGCAGTGCTAAAGGGTTGGTTGTGGTTAATGTGACAATTTGCCCAGAAACTTCATCGCGGTAAGTGCCTGTGACTTCAAAATCCAGCGTTTGAGCCAGCTCCGCATTGGGGATTTCAACAGCAAATGTACCAGCAGTTACTGAGCTTGTGGCAACTTGTGTGCCTGCGCTATTGCGCACAGTAACCGTACCATCCACAGCGCCAGCAATGGCTTGACCATTGACGGTCACACTTGTTGCCGTCGTACCTGTTGTTGGCAAACTATCGCTGCCACATGCGCTAAGTGTTGCGGCAAGCATCAGGCTTGCGGCGAAAGATTGAATTCGTGTGATGTTCATGTGTTCCTCCCAAAACTAGATGGGCGAACTTTAGGTTTGATGTGAGCGTGTGAACATGCGACAGATTGTCGCACCCTTTGTGTCACATGGTAGGCTAGGGTAACCGCATTATTTACCTTCGTCATTCCCGCGTAGGCGGGAATCCATACTTTACAGTCTGATACTTCATCATTTCAAAGGTTCTTTTCAGTGGATTCCCGCCTACGCGGGAATGACGGTCAATGGCGTGTTATTCTTGCACAGGTCGCTTGAGCAGTTTGCGTTGCAATGTGCGGCGGTGCATACCCAATTGGCGGGCTGTTTCAGAGATGTTGCCATCATTTTCAGTGAGTACCTTCTGAATATGTTCCCACTCCAAGCGTTTGGGTGATAAGGGTTGTTGTTTGACTTCAATATCCACTTGCCCATCGGTTTTACCCAAAGCTTTAAGCACTTCATCGGCATCAGCAGGTTTGGCAAGGTAGTGGGTGGCTCCAAGTTTGATGGCTTCCACAGCCGTGGCAACGCTGGCATAACCAGTCAGCACCACCATGTGCGCCTCTGGGTCTAGCTTGTGAATCTTTTCAATCAATACCAAGCCTGATTCACCCGGCATGTTTAAGTCCACCACGGCATACTTGGGCGGTATTTCACCCACCATATCCAATGCATCTGAAACATTATGCGCCACCAATACATTAAAGCCGCGTTTTTTCATGGCGTTGCCCAAAATGCGGCAATACAACTCATCATCATCCACCAACAACAATGTGGGATGCACTTCGATAATGTCATTCATGGTATCATTCATGGGATGCCCTCATATCATCCAGCGGCAATGTGATAAGCACGAT
>JALSGX010000063.1 GCA_026982535.1 Ghiorsea sp.
CCGTAGCGGGGAATGCTGATATACCTTCATCTGTTACACCATGATCGGCGGCAAACACTGTAATATGCGGTGTAAGCGAGTCTGGTATGACTTTTCCTTGGCGGGACGCGAACCAACACGCTATATCTTCAAGCTTACCCAGCGCATGGGTAGGTTTGGTTAAGGTGTTCTGGTAGGCACGCGCCTGTTGTAGAATATTGGGATGGATAGGTTGAGTAGGCATAAAACGACCTTCAATATTAGTGGCTTGCTGTTAACCAGCTCTGAATTTCATCAGACATAGGGTGTTTGGGGTATTTGTCGAGAAAGGTTTGAAGTTGTGCTCGTCCTTTTTGCTCATCACCTTGCTTTGCATAACACGATGCCAAGGCAATCATGGCATTGGCTTTTAGCATGTCATTGCGTGTTGTTTTAAGAAGCTGCTCAAATGTTTGGGAGCCTTTTGCTGGCGTTGAAGACTCACAAAGCCTGGTTGCATCATCAAACAATTTGACATCATTGCGGAAGTGATCGTTTTTAGTCAGGTCTCCTTCCCAATAGGGTTGAAGTGCGCTTTCTGTGGTCTCAACACCACGCACGCCAATAACGGCTGTGGTTGTGTTTCTTGTTGTGTGTGTGCGTGGAACCATGCGTTTGATACGACTCCAGAGCGATGAGAAGAAAGATGTTTCAGACTTGACGACTTGATAAGTATTGTTTCGTTTTACTTGTGTCTCTGCCGCAATGGCTTGTCCATACAAAAAAGAAAAACCTATCATCAAAAGCATTAAGTGTTTCATAACAAACCTCCTGAGAAAACAGAGCAATACATGCTAAGAGTATCGCAACTCGCGGCTGTGATGTAGATCATCACTTACTGCGCAAGTAGTGATGCAAAAGCATTGTAACGGGAAACAATCTGCTCATCAGTTGCCTTAGCTTGTGCAAAAGCTGCTTTGGCTTGAAGTATGTCTCCAAGCTGATACTGCGTCATGGCAATGTTGACCATGATGTTAGCACTAGGCTCTATGCTCAAAGCCTTTTCATACATGGACAGGGCTTGCTTATATTGCTTTTGCATATAGTAGATGTTACCTAGGTTGTTGATGGCCGCGGTATTGTTTGCATCTTGGCTGAGTATGTTGTTGAGCTCTTGGCTTGCCTGATGATATAAACCATTCTGGGCATAGATGATTGCAATTTGCATTTTTGCCTGGTTGTTGTTTGGATTAAGTGCAAGCATCATGCGGTATGGGCGAACCATGCGCTCCAATGCTTTAACGGATAGAATCTCCCATTCCTTTTTAATTTTGGCGCCTAATACTTCTTGGCTAGGGATAGCAACTGTAAAGTCGGCAGGCGGTAGCGTGACAGGTGGGTAGGTTTGCCAAGCTTGTGTTAGAGGCATGATTTTCATTTTTCCGCTTTTACCATATAAGTGGAACTTACGCGCCCCCTCTGCCCAAGCTTCGGTAAAGCTGGTTGCAATCAGTGTTGCCTCCACTGGAATCCATACTTTACCATCCATGATTGCCAAGGCTTCATCATTGGCGCTGATGCTATCACGATGGTCAGCAGATACACCTGTGTTGAACATCATCAGCAGGTGTTGCGGCACATCAAGAATAGCTGTTTCTATGCCTAAGTTAGCCAGTGCCGCGGCAAGCAAGATAGATAAATCATCGCAATCGCCACTGCGTTGGCGCAAGGTTTCCCTTGGAAACTGCACAGTATCCAGATGTGTTCCATCCAGCTTGTTGTATGGCGTGTTGGGATCCACAAGGTATTTGATACCATATGCCGACAAGCCATTAAACACGGTCATGGCTTTAGCAACCTGCTTGTTTACAGCACCTTGGTGTGGCTGGTACGCATTGATGAGTTGGCGTGTGAAGACGGCGAGCGTTTCATCTTTGGGCGTGGTAAACGAGCCAACCATATCCAAGTGTTCCCACAAGATGGCATTTTTGCCGTAAATTGTTAGAGGTACATTGATAACCTCACTATGGGGCTTGCCCGCTAAATAATATTCGGCACGAACTTCTGTTTGTACGCCAGTATCTTCATCAATATCGAGAATACGGTTGTTAAAAGCAGCCAAAAGAGGGATTTCCATTTCAGCACCAGCCGCAATGTGTTCAATCACCATAGTTGTAGGAAAATCCATATATTCTTTTATCCATAGCGATAGTTTTACATTGGAATAGTCAATGCCTGCTTCATTTTTAAGAACCACCTTACCAATAGGTACATCAGTGTATTGCTTGTAGGCAGCAGAAAAGACTTGGTTGTAGTCCACTTGCTTCAGTTTAGGACCTAAAAGCTTACCTCCTGCATCAACTGAGCGTTTCTTTTGCAAGTAAGCCATATTCAGTTGTTGTCGGTATTTCGCATTATCTGGCGCAAGTTCAACAGCTTTTTCCAGGGATGAAATGGCTTTATCAAAAGACTGGCGGGCAAGATAAATACTGCCTGTCAAAACCAAAGGCTCTGCGGCTCGCACATCCAGAAGCATTGCTTTTTCAGTAATGGCGATTGCTTCATCATACATGTGGTTATTGATATATGATTTGGCAAGATGAAGATGAACATCCATATTGGTATCATCAATGGCGATGGCTTTTTTCAGGGTTGCGATACTATCTGGTATCATACCTCTAGCATTTTGAATATCAGCAAGTATGAGATAAGCTGGAATTGCTTTTGGGTCCAGTTTTAGTGCGGTGTTGGCTGCTTGGCTTGCCTTGCTCATCTCCCCTGATTTCATCAGTGCTTTAGCGAGCCCAATATGCGCTTCAATACTTTGCGGGTTGATTTGTGTAGCTTGCTCATAGTGGGTGAGCATGCATGGTATATCCTGTTTGTCGGCGCAAGCTTTAGCAAGACGCATGTACACAGTGAAGTTATGGGTATCTAAAGTGGCGGCCTTTTTCAGATACTCTTGTTCGCGTTGAGGCTTGTTGAGTTGCGCATAAGCGTTAGCCATGGATAGCCATATTTCGGCATTATCCGGGTCTGTTTGCCCCGCTTTAGCGAGCATGGCTAATGCTTGGGGTGCTTTATTTTCGACCAGCGCGATACGACCAAGAATATAGTATGATGTACCTTTTAAGCTTGGTATTCCCGACATTTCTGTAGCCAAGCGCTTAGCCTGATTCAGATTGCCTTGTTCCAAGTGTAACACAGCCAATTCTGGCAAGACCTGCATATGCTGTGGTGCAACGAGCAAAGCACTTTCATAACTACTGATCGCTTCAGCATATAACTGGTGTTTTTTATAAGTTTGAGCAACCTCAATCCAAGCATCCACATCCTGGTTGGCAAGTTGGCTAGCACGAATAAGCTCTATTTTTGCATTATCCTCTGCACCTAATTCAAAATTAGCATCAGCAAGTTTTAAGTGCCAAAGTGCTGAAGTTGGTTCCAGTGTAACAGCTTGATCCAAGTAGTAAATTGCACTTGGGATGTCATCCAGTTGAATCAGTGCTTCAGCGGCAAGGCCATATAGAGTTGCATCAATATTGCCTGCGTGTTCGGCATCATCCACCAAGGATTTAACATCCAGCCATGCGTGTTTTTTCATGAGAGCCTGAGCTTGTAAGTGTAGTGACTGCTGTTGGTAGCTGTCAAAGCTTGCGAGCTGCTTGAAGGTATTGACCGCAGCATCAAATTGCCCCAACTCAATATAGGTCTTGCCCAAATAAAGCCATGCACTGGCATGTAGGGGATTGTATTGTGTCGCTAAGTTAAACAAGCTGTTGGCTTGCTCAAAGTTGCCTTGTTGATATTGGAGCATCCCAAGCCAGTAATGATCTTGGAATACAGGTGATAACTGGCTTTGCTTGCCATAGGCGCTAACGGCTGCGATACGGTACTCGGTTGCCTGGTTTTGTGTGCGCTTGTGTTCAATATGTGGCGCAATGGTTTCTGTGTTTGGCATAAAGGGTGAGGATACATCTGGGCGGCTATAAACACGGTAGTAGCCAGTAAAGTGCAGGCTTGGTGTATTCCAAGTTAATATTACATGTTGTTCATCACCTGCAAGCCGAGCTTGTTGCACGGGGCTAGGAGCTCGAAGGATATTGAAGGTGTGGCGAGCGTGCCCAGAAGCATCAACAAGGGCAAATACATCACTATTGGTATGGATAGGGTCGAAAACCCACTCAGCCTCACGACCAAAAAAGCCTTCCTCTGCGGCAAACAAAGGGTCTTCGGATTTTATGGCAAAAGGTATTACCTGTGCAATGCTTTGTTTTGCATCCGTACTTAGTGTTTTGATGTCTTGTGCTTGGCTAACAAATGGTGTTTGCCATTGTTGGTCTATACCAGCAGTGGCTTGTTGCGCTGTTGGAGAAAAGCGGTAAATCAACTGGCCATCTTGATACATCCACACACTTGTTGGGTTGTTATGGGTTGCCGCCAATACATAGAGTGTATTTGTTTTGTCAAGCATAATATCAAAAATTTGGGTAAAAGCTCTGGGGTGATCTTCATATTCACCAATGCGTTGTTTTAGTGTGCCTTGTGCATTATATATAAAAACTTGGTGATATTCAGCATCCGCCACATACATGTTGCCTCGTTTGTCCACAGCAATAGCTATAGGTTCCTTTAATGTTTGGTTGGTGTCTTTGGTTTTACCTACTACTTTTTTGAACAAACCATTGCGGCTAAATACTTGAACACGCTTGTTTCCTGTATCAGCGATGTATACCGCAGTTGTTGAAAGCGCAAGCGACGAAGGAGAGGAAAGTTCACCATCACGACGCCCTTTGCTGCCAAAAGTAAACTTGAATGTACCGTTGTGGTCAAAAACATGCACACTGCTGCGATCAAGAATAAGTATTTCTCGTTGATCAAATGCGGCAGCAACAGGAGCCCTCATTTTGGTGTCAAGTGTTTGTATGAGAGAGCCATCGAACTGGCGTAGGCTGACCATATGTTTGTCGGTTTCAATGCAAAGCATGGACTTGGCAGTATAAATGTATGAAACATCACAAGCTGATGCTAAAACGGAAGAGGCTTGAATGCTTAGTGGGTCTGCGGATACCTTTAGCCAAGGTTGTTGTTTCCAATCAAGTTGAAACACTTCAATTTTACCATTGCCATTGTCAGCAATATATAGTTTGCCATCATGATCAAGGCTTAGGTGCTCTGCTCTTTTAAGCTGCCCTCGCCCTTTTCCTATGGTGGCAAACTGGGATAACACTTCCATATTTTCCCAGTCAATTTCGAGGATACGCCCATTCTTTTTATCCGCTACAATCAAAATGCCATCAGGGCGGACGGTCATGGCAATGATGTGCATGGGTTCTGATGTGAGCGCTAACATTTCATCCTTGCCAAGGGTAACATCAAGTTCACCTAGCGAAGAGTAAATCGAGATGCGCCCTGCGTTGTAGTCGTCCAATACATAAACTCGCCCATGTTGATCAACAGCTACAGCCTTGATTTGGGTTAGGTTTTCTTCTTCATCACCTTGTGCGGCATGGTCACCGAATGAAAAAAGGAATAAACCTGTGTCAGTAAAAGCGGAGATACGATTGTTGCCAGCATCCGCAATATAAAGAATGCCATCATTTGACCATGCGGCAGCGACCGGCTCGTCAAGCTGACCTTCAAGTTCACCTTCTTTGGCAAAAGTTTGCCAGTTTCCATCCGTGCCAATAAGAAACTGATGGTTGTTGATGTCGGTTACAACTGCACGATGAGCGCTAATAGGTAATGCAGATGAAAACTTTTGTTGCTTGCTTCCTGTAATGACAGGTGTTGGTGTTGTACCTAGCTTCCATTGGAAGACTTGGTTGCTCGAGTCTGTGATCCAAAGCGTTCCTTTATCGGCATACAAAGAAGAGATAGACTTCACTTTGATGCCTTGGAGTTGACTGGCATGAATGCTGTCAACCAGAGCAGGGGAGGCTTGCGTTAAAGAGGATAAAGAGAATAGCATGATCACGAGAGAGGCAAGCTGGTTGATAGGTAGCATAAGTATTAAGTACTCCTTACATGTGTGCTGCAATATTCTCAAAGTTTAGCAAGGTTTGTGTTGATTCACAAACAGTAATCAAGTTACGAGCATACAATAGGTATAACATTCTTTTTATCTTTATAGCTATAATCTTTATGCCAAGCCTGAGCATACAATGCCTCAAATGTAGCATAAACCTTGCCATTGTCATGTTGGAAGTGCTCTGTGTAGTAAGCCTCAATATGACGAAGTAGCGCCCTACCATATAGTCCGCCACTTCTCCCCTTGATGGCCTTGGAAGATGCGCCTAGGCCTTTAAGCTCCTGCATAAGGCTTAAGGCATTGGGGTAGGTGAGGGTGAACAAGTCTGCGTCGGTGACAAGACCTTCCACAGCGCATTCACCAAGGCTGTTACCCAGGCTCATGACATCGGCAAAGGGCAAGACAGAGCTTGTGTGTTCTGGGCTAACATGGGCAAGGGTTTGTTTGAGTTCTACAAGTGTTCGACGTCCAAATGTGGAGAATAACATAAGACCACCGGGTTTCAGTACGCGGCGCATTTCTTTCATCATGGCTTGAGCTTCAGGAACCCATTGTATGGTTAAGTTGGATGTGACCAAATCAAAAGACGCATCCTTAAAGGGCAGGGCAATGGCATCGCCAACACTATGGTGATACTTGCGTTGCCAAGGTAGGCGTTTGGGATGCTGTGCCTTAGTATGGCAAACCATGCTTTCAGAAATATCTGTGGCGTGGATATGTGCCTTTTTGTATTTACCAGCCAAAAGGCGAGTAAAAAAACCAGTGCCACAGCCAATATCCAAGATATTTTCTGGGTTGATTTTAGTGAATTCAAGATGAGCCAATAACCTGCGACCGACTTCACGCTGTAACTCAGCATGTTTGTCATAGTTTTTGACTGCACCTGAAAAGGCGTGACGCACTTTGTTTACATTGATAAGTTCTTCCACCATGCCTCCATCTGTTGATTGAAGGTGACATCATGGGTGAGAAATGGCGCATGTCCACAGTCTTGAATAATATGAAGTTTGGCGTTTGTTATTTTTCTTGCCAAATATTCGCCAGCGTGAACAGGCACAATCACATCCTGCATCCCATGAATAACAAGGCTTGGTACGGAGATACGGGCAAGGGTTTCTCGTAAATCCAAACTTGAAAGCAGACTTAAACCCGTCTGCAAAGTCTGTTGCGTTGGCGGCTGTTGCTTGTTGATGGCTTCTCTGGCAAAGGTTTGCATGGCTTTGCGCGTAAGTGTATCGCCATGCAACATCATCTGAAAAAAGCGTTGCATGAGTTTGGGTGTTTGCTGTTGGCTTGCTTGCGTAAAACCTCGCCAGACTTCATCGCTGCATCCATGCGGCCAATCTTTTTGTTGGCGAAAGCAGGGGGTGGTAGATATTAAAATCAGTCCTGCAAGGCGGTGAATGTGTTGTTGGATTTTTAAAGCAATTTCTCCACCCAGCGACCAGCCAACCAATAATACGGGCTTATCTTGACTGATATGGTTAATTTCACTTGTGATATGCTGTGTCCATTCGTCTTGTGATACATCTGGTGCGCCACCATGCCCCGGCAGGTTGATAGCATAAGTGCGGGCAAGCGGTGAGAAGTGTTTGATTTGTTGATACCAAATTTGCGCGGATTGCCCCCAACCATGAAGAAATATAATAGTGGGTTGGTTGAGATTGTTTGGCATGGGCAAAGCTTAACCAACTTGGATAGACTGAGGAAGGTTTAGGTGACTTGGTGTTAGCAACACACACTTTGATTGTTGACAAAGTGATGCGAGTGCGTAGAAAGCGCAGCCAATTCGCACACGCTTCTTCCGTTGTGCCCTGAGAAAAGGGGGTTGGAAGTGTGGAGGAAATCAAAACAATCGGAGTAGCATAAATGGCTCAATTTACCATGAAACAACTGCTTGAAGCAGGGGTGCACTTTGGCCACCAGACGCGTCGCTGGAACCCTAAAATGGCACCATATATCTTTGGATCGCGTAACGGCATCCACATCATTGATTTACAGAAAACATTGCGTATGGCAAATGAGTCGTATGACTTCATGCGTGAGCTTGCGGCAGCAGGCGGGCGAGTGCTGTTTGTAGGCACGAAGCGTCAAGCAACAGATGCGATCAAAGAAGAAGCAATGCGTGCGGGTCAGTATTTTGTAAACCATCGTTGGTTGGGAGGCATGTTGACCAACTTTCAAACGGTGCAGCAGTCTGTGCGCAAAATGAAAGACTTAAAGCGCAAGAAAGAAGAGGGTATATTTGATCTTGTTACAAAAAAAGAAGCGTTGAAGTTGCAAAACGAACTTGACAAGCTCGAGCGCGCTTTGGGTGGTGTTGAAGACATGACACATTTGCCCGACTGCTTGTTTGTTGTTGATGTGCTTAAAGAAGAGTTGGCAGTAAAAGAGGCGCAAAAGCTGGGTATTCCAGTGGTTGCGATTGTGGATTCCAATTGTGATCCAACAGGTATTGATTATGTTGTGCCAGGTAATGACGATGCCATTCGCGCGGTGCGTTTGTTTTGTAGCAAAATGGCGGATGCTATTCTTGAAGGCACGGAAACATTCCAGCTGGAAAATGCTGAAGATGGTGCCGATATTATCGCACAAATGGTCAATCAAACTGAAGAGACTGTGGCAGAAGGCGAAGCCGCAGAAGAGCTTGATGCGGCATCCGCTGTAGAAGATATAGTTGAAGATGTTGCTGAAGAAGTGGTTGCGGAAGCGACAACAGAAGAAAAAGCTTAAGCGATACAACAATAGACACAAAATGGATAGCAGACATAAAATGTACTGTATGGAGAGTTGAACATGGCAATTACAGCGGCTGATGTAAAAAAACTGCGTGAAGCAACAGGCGCAGGTATGATGGATTGCAAAAAAGCATTGACTGAAGTCGATGGCAACTTTGATGCTGCCGTTGATTATTTGCGCAAAAAAGGTCTAGGTGCTGCTGAGAAAAAAGCAGGTCGTATTGCTGCGGAAGGCATTGTGGTCACCAAAACCAATGGTAAAACGGCTGTGGTGCTGGAAGTAAACGCAGAGACGGACTTTGTTAGTAAAAATGATCAGTTTGTGGCGTTCGCCAATAAACTTGCTGAATTTATTTTGGAAAAGCGACCAGAAAGTGTTGAAGCACTGTTGACCATGCCTTTTGAAGGTGAGTTGACGGTGGAGCAGGCGTTGTCTCAATTGATTGCAACCATTGGTGAAAATATGAGTGTTCGCCGTTTCCAGGTGTTGGAAGCTGATGGTGTGGTTGCTGCTTATGTTCATGGTGCAGGTAAAATTGGTGTGTTGGTTGCGGTTGAAGGCAATGCTGATGATGCGCTGGCAACCATTGCGCGTAATGTTGCTATGCATGTGGCCGCGGTGAACCCTCAATTTGTGTCCCGAGATGAAGTGACAGAGGACATTGCTGAGCGCGAGCGCAAAGTCTTGACGGAGCGGGCGCTTGCAAGTGGTAAGCCTGAAGCGATTGTGGAGAAAATTGTTGCAGGTCAGATGAATAAGTTTTTCTCTGAGAACTGTTTGCTTGACCAGGCATTTGTGATGGATTCAGACAAGACTGTTGCTAAAGCAGTTTCTGATGTTCAAGCTGATGCCAAAATTGTAGCAGTGGCTCGTTTTGCTCTGGGCGAAGGCATTGAGAAAAAAGAGGAAGATTTTGCCGCTGAAGTTGCCGCACAAGTCGCAGGTTAATCTTAACGCAACGCTTCTTTTGAACACATGATATAAACGAGGTAGCCATGACATCAACCACCACATATTCGCGTGTATTGCTCAAACTATCTGGTGAAGTGTTGATGGGTGATAGTGGTTATGGTATTGAGTCTGATACCATTAACCGTTTGGCTGCCGAGTTACTTGAAGTGCGCCAAAGTGGTGTTGATTTGGCGGTTGTGATTGGTGGTGGCAATATTTTTCGTGGCAATATGGGCACAGCTTCTGGCATGGATAGAGCCAGTGCGGATTACATGGGTATGATGGCAACGGTGATGAATGCGATTGCTTTGCAGGATGCATTGGAGCGGCAAGGTGGTCATGTGCGTGTGATTTCTGCCCTTCATATCAAGGAGGTTGCCGAGCCTTATATTCGCCGCCGCGCGGTTCGCCACCTCGAAAAAGGGCGTATTCTTGTGTTTGCAGCAGGCACAGGTAACCCCTATTTTACAACTGATACTGCAGCCAGTTTGCGCGCTATGGAAATTGGTGCGGATGTTGTCCTTAAAGGTACTAAGGTTGGTGGTGTGTATTCTGCCGATCCTGCCAAAGATCCAACAGCAACGCGCTATGATACCTTAACATTTACTGAAGCTTTGACCAAACAGTTGGGTGTGATGGATGCAACAGCCATGTCCTTGTGTCGTGATAATCATATGCCTATTGTGGTGTTTGATGTTACCAAGCCAGGGCAAATGCTTCGTGCTGTGCAAGGTGAAGATGTAGGCACGGTGGTTCAGGAGGGTTGAGATGTTTGAAGAACTAGAAGCAAAAATGAGCAAAACCATTGAGGCACTACGCCATGAGTTAGCGAGTATTCGTACGGGGCGCGCCAATGCGGCGCTGTTGGATCAAGTGCGTGTTCCCTATTATGGGTCGGAGGTTCCTGTTAGTCAGGTTGGTAATATTTCTGTGCCTGAGCCTAGGGTATTGATGATTACCCCTTGGGAAAAAAGCGTGCTCAAAGATTTAGAAAAAGCATTGTTGGCATCAGATTTAGGCTTAACACCATCGAATGATGGCGAAGTGATTCGGCTTGTTTTACCTGAGCTGACTGAAGAGCGCCGTAAAGAGTTTGTGAAACAAGCAAAAAGTATGAGTGAAAGGTCCAAAGTATCCATTCGTAATCTTAGACGCGATGCTAATGATGCAGTAAAAAAACAGGTTAAGGATAATGCGCTTCCGGAAGATGAAGCAAAGCGTCTACAGGATGAAATTCAAAAAATCACAGACAAGTTTATCGCAGAAGTTGATCATATTATTGCGAAAAAAGAACAGGATATTCTTACTGTTTAATGTCTTCCCTTGAAGACCAGAGTCGCCGGCATGTACCTCAGCATGTTGCCATTATCATGGATGGAAATGGGCGTTGGGCTAAGGCTCGAGGGCTGTCTCGCCTTGAAGGGCATAAGCAGGGGGTCAAGCGCTTAAGGGATGTGATTCGTTGGGCGCGAGATGCAGGCGTGCAACAAGTGTCGTTGTATGCCTTTTCCACTGAAAATTGGAAGCGGCCTAAAGTTGAAGTGACAGGCTTGATGACTTTGATGGCAACCATGTTGCCGCTTGAAGTGCCTAAAATGATGGAAGAAGGCGCGAGGCTGCTGACGCTTGGCGATACATCCAAGCTTCCTTGGCTGGCGAGAAAAGCATTACAGCGGGCATTGGACGCAACCAAAAACAACACTTCTATTGATGTTATCCTTTGCCTTAACTACGGTGGGCAACAGGAAATTGTTGGTGGTGTCAAAAAGTTTTGTGCAAGTTTTTCCACAGAAAAAGAAAAGGAAGAAGCACTGGCAAAACTCTCACCTGAAACATTTTATTCTTATTTGGGACGAGAAGGTATTTATCCTGTGGACTTGCTGATTCGTACGGGTGGTGAAAAGCGTATTTCAAATTTTCACCTTTGGGATGCCGCGTATGCAGAGCTTTACTTTTCCGACACCAACTGGCCAGCCTACACCGAAGATGATTTGAAGGCCGCACTTGATGATTATGCAGGCCGTGAGCGCAGGTTCGGTCAAACCAGCGAGCAAATTCAGGGTATTGTTGATGAGTGAGTTGCAAAAGCGTGTTGCTACCGCTGTTGTTTTGGTTGGTGCTGGTGTGTATTGGATGCTATTTACCCAAGGTCTGCTGTTTGCCTTGATTACGCTGGTGGTTGGCTTGTTGGCGGTGATTGAGTTGTTTGCCATGTTAAGGCTGCCTTCATCTGTGCTTTATATTGTTGCCTTAACTATCCCCAGTATGTTTTGGTTGTGGAGCCCTGAAACGATACCTGTACTTTTTCCCTTGCTTGTGCCTATTGTTTTTTGGGTCATGATTTATGTCGTTGTCATGCGGCACACCAGTAGCGCAGAAAGTTTTTCTCGTTTTGCCTACGCACAGTGGATGACATTATGGGTGATGTTGCTTTGCTATACACTCATTACAGTGCACCCTATGCAACATGGTGTGATGTTTTTATCGGGTGCTTTTTTGGGTGTATGGGCTGCGGATATTGGTGCTTATTTTGTTGGTAAGGCATTGGGCAAGGTCAAGCTTTGCCCTTCGATTAGCCCGAACAAGAGTATGGAAGGTTTTTTGGGAGGCTTGGCTTTGGGTGTAGTTGTGTCGGCAGGCTTTTGGGTGAACATGCTAGGTATGGGGATAGGTAAGGCTTTTGCTTTGGGCTTGATTCTTGTGGTTGTGTCTGTGGCTGGTGATTTGGGTGAATCTGCAATTAAACGGGCGGTTGGTGTGAAAGACAGTGGTCAAATACTGCCGGGTCACGGTGGTATTTTAGATAGAATTGATGCTTTGCTTCCTTCGGTTCCCGTGGTTGCGATGTTGTGGTTAAGCATAGCATGAGTTACCCAATAAATATAACCCTTTTGGGGGCAACAGGCTCCATTGGCACAAACACCATTGATGTGATGTTGCGTCACCCGACACAATTTCAAGCCTATGCTTTGGTGGCACACCGTAATGTTGATTTGATGCTTGAGCTTGCGCAAAAAGTGAAGCCACAGGTTGTGGTGATGACAGATGAGGTTGCATATCAAAGCTTAAAAGGAAACTTGCCTTCAGGTATTCGTCTTGAATGTGGTATGGATGCAGCGGAGGCAGTTTCGGCTGCTGCTGATGTGGATATGGTGATGGCTGCTATGGTAGGTTCTGCGGGGTTGCCGGCAACCTTGGCAGCCGTTCATGCGGGTAAACGGGTTGGGCTTGCCAATAAGGAATGTTTGGTTACGGCTGGACGAATATTTATGCGGGCAGCCAAGGAAAGTGGCGCAGAAGTTGTGCCTGTGGACTCTGAACATGCAGCTGTGCATCAGGCTTTGGCTGGGCATGACAGGGATTCAGTTACCCGTATTATTTTAACGGCATCGGGTGGACCTTTTCGTGATCGAGATCCAGCAAGCTTAAAACATATCAGCGTGGCAGAAGCCGTTGCGCATCCCAATTGGAGCATGGGCGCAAAAATTAGCATTGACTCAGCAACCATGATGAACAAAGCCTTGGAGCTGATTGAAGCCAAGTGGTTGTTTGATGCCAGCGCTGATCAATTATCAGCAATTATCCACCCCCAAAGTATTGTTCATGCCATGGTGGAGTATTGTGATGGTTCGGTATTGGCGCAGCTTGCCATGCCAGATATGCGCTCACCCATCGTTTATGCTATGCAAGCTGAACCACGCTTGGAGAGTGGTATTCCTTGGTTGGAGTTGGCGCAAACTCAGCCACTGGAGTTTCAAGCCATTGATGAAAAGCGTTTTCCTTCCATGGCATTGGTCAAGGATGTATTAGCTGGCGAAGATAGCTTGGCAATTGCTTTGAATGCGGCGAATGAAGTGGCAAACCAGGCTTTTCAAGATGGTAAGATTGGGTTTATGGATATTGTGGATACTGTTGCTAGGGTTCTTGAGAAAACGGTCAATCAACCTGTGGCAACACTTGAAGAAGTTTGGCAGTTGGATGCAGAATCACGACGCATTACAGAGGAAATCATTATCCCATGATTGAAACCATTCAAACCACATTATACTTTATAGCCGCCATTGTTATTCTTATTGGGTTTCATGAATATGGGCACTTTGTGGCTGCTCGTAAGCTTGGCTTTAAGGTTGAGAAGTTTTCTATTGGGTTTGGGCCACCGCTTGTTTCGTGGCGAGGTAGAGATGGTGAAGTTGAGTATGTGATTGCTGCTATTCCGTTGGGTGGCTTTGTTAAAATGTTTGGTGAAAACCCTTACGACCAGGTTGAAGCTGGCGAAGAGAAACTTGTGATCCCTGAAGAAGACCTAAAACGAGCGTTTAACCGACAAGCTGTATGGAAACGGGCGGTGGTTGCTTTTGCTGGTCCTGCGTTTAACTTTATTTTCGCTATTATTGCTTTTGCTATTGCTGGCATGATGGGGCATGAGGTGTTACCCGCTAATATTGGTATGGTGGCTCCCAATTCGGTTGCGGAACAAAAGGGGCTGCGTACTGGCGATACCATTGTAGCTGTCAATGGTCAAAGTGTAGATTCATGGCAAGCTTTTGAGGAATATCTCAAACTTGGTGTTGGTAAAGAAATTGTGCTTGATGTTAAGCGTGATCAACAAGACTTGCAATTGGCATTGACACTTCCTGTTCCTGAACAAGATGCCTTTTTGATTGATGTTGCAAGCAAGCTTCTGGGTGTTTCGTTGGGGGTGGATATATTGATTGACAGTGTGATGCCCAACTCACCCGCTGAAACTGCGCTTTTGCAAGCAGGGGATCAAATTATTGGTGTGAATGGTCAACCTGTTTTCAATGTATCAGCATTTATCCATGAAGTCGCAAGCAATCCAGGTAAAAATGTAAGCTTGCAAGTCATACGAAACCAAGCCCACCTTCAATTGCTGGTTGTTCCCAAAGCCAATGATGCAGGGCGTGGCTTAATTGGTGTTAAGCTTAAAGCCAAACCGTGGGATGAACCTGTGATTCAACGCAAAGGTGTGTTTGAAAGCATGGTTTATGGGGTAACCCGGACCTGGGAAGTGACTATGATGACGGGTGAAATGATTAAGCGTATGCTAACCAATTCCATATCTGCGGACAATATTGGAGGTCCTATTGCCATTGCGCAAATGGCAGGGAATACGGCAAGTAATGGCTTGGTGTACTTCGTTATGTTTTTAGCTTTCTTTTCGGTGAATCTGGCCATTTTGAATCTTTTGCCTATTCCAGTTTTGGATGGTGGGATGTTGATGTTTTTGGCATTGGAACAAATACGAGGCAAGCCACTGTCTGCAGAGATGCAGATACGCTTTCAAATGATTGGAATGCTGCTGATTATGTCGCTGATGGTGCTTGCTTTTTACAATGACATCATGCGGTTGTTTTAAGGAATCATATGTTACAGCGATTAAGATGGTTTTTTTTGAGCGTGTTGTTGAGTGTTGTTGTGGTAGGTCATGCAGCAACAGGTGCAAAGATTGTTGATATTGCTGTTGAAGGCAACCGCTATGTTGAAACAGCAGCCATCTTGCATAAAGTCAGCATGAAGGTTGGGGATACTGTTAACCGTCGTCAAATTAGCCGGGATGTACGCAAGCTCTTTGCTACAGGTTTTTTTTCCGATATTCAGGTTGAAGGCATACACCAAGATCAAGGTGTCAAGCTGGTTTATAGGGTTGAAGAAAATCCCGTGATCGCCCAAGTGAACATTCAGGGGCATGATGCTATTGCCATGAAAAAGATTAAAAAGCTGCTCAAGCTAAAGCCTGGCCAAGTGATTAGTCCTAAAGCAGAGCGAGAAGATATCAACAGTATATTAGAGATGTATTTGAAAAAAGGTTTTTATCAAGTGCATGTTGATGTGCAAACCAAGCATCTGGATGATGGTAGGATAAATGTCACCTTTGTGATTGATGAGGGTGAAATTACGCGCGTGAAAGAAATTCAATTTATTGGAAACAAACATTTCTCACACGATGAGCTGGTGGCGAGCCTGGCGACCAGCGCGTCCAGTTTGGGAAGCTGGTTTACCGACCAAGATGTGTTTAACCGTGAACGCTTTGAAGCTGATGCACAATTGATTCAGCGTCATTATTTGGAGCACGGTTATTTGGATGTGCAAATTCGATCCACTCGCTTGATGTTAACACCAGGAATGGATGATTTTTATTTAAGCATGAGTATCCATGAAGGCGATGCCTTTACCGTGAGCGGGATTGAGTTTTTGGGTGATATTGTACCTTCAAGAGAAAAGCTGATGGAAGCTGTGAAGCTTGAAGTGGGAGAGTTATACGCGTTATCCAAGCTACAACAGTCCATTTCAGCACTGGCTGAAGTTGTGGGTGATGAAGGTTTTGCTTTTGCTAATGTTACCCCCGTGTTTCATAGAAATATTCAAGATAAAACAGTAGTGGTTGCTTTTGATATTGAGAAAGGTCGTGAAGTGTATGTGGAGCGGGTGCAAATAACGGGGCATAACAAAACCAAAGACTATGTGATTCGCCGAGAAATGCGTCAACATGAAGGAGAACGGTATAAGGCAAGTTCGATTCGCCGCAGTAAAGAGCGCATTCAGCGATTAAGCTACATGAAAGGCGTAACGCTATCCAAGTCACGAGGTACAAGTGCTGATAAGGTTAATATCGATGTAGCTGTGGAAGAAGGTAAGAGTGGGCAGTTCTCAGCGGGGATTACATATTCACAAATCTATCAAATCGGCTTTACGGGTAATATCTCTGAGCAAAACCTGTTTGGTGAAGGCTATCAAACCAAATTGAATGCAGATGTGGGAGGGGCAGCGAATAACTATTCACTTAGCTTTACTGATCCTTATTTCCTACGCGATGGTGTTAGTGCTTCGGCACAAGTCTTTCGAAATGAAACAGACTTACAATCCTTTCTGGATTATAAGTATTTGGTCAAAGGTGGCTCCTTTACTGTTGGCCTAGCATTAAATGAATATGCGCGTTATTCCGTTGGCTACAAGTATTCAACCACCACGCTATCGGATGTTCCTGTGACATCATCATTGGCATTGCGCTCTCAAGAAGGAACATATACAACGGGTGAGCTTACACAAACACTGTCTTATGACACCAGAAACAAAACCATGTATGCTTCCGAAGGAGGTATTCAGTCCATATCATTGGGTTATGCGGGGCTTACAGGTGATCGAAAGTTTTATGAAACTATCGTGTCTTCAAAGAATTATATGCCACTTTCGGAAACATGGGTATTGCGGTTGTCGTTAGGCGCGGCATCCATTCAAGGTTATGGTGGTGTGGATGCTCCGATTTATCGTCGCTACTCTATGGGTGGGGTTGGCTCTGTTCGGGGGTATGACAGCTTTGGTATATCCCTTGTCGACCCTGTAACCTTGGATGTTTTGGGGGGTGAATATAAAGCCAATACTTCAATAGATTTTATTTTTCCTATCCCAACCATGGCAAGCGCGGGATTTAGGGGTACAGTCTTTGTTGATGCGGGTACAGTTTGGGGAACTTCTGGCAATGTGCGTGAGTCTTTTGATATTACAAAAATTCGGGCATCTTATGGTTTTGGCATTGAATGGGCATCACCTGTAGGACCATTAACCATGGCGTGGGGTTTTCCCATTAATAGACAAAGCTACGATAAAGTGAGAAAATTCGAGTTTAGTCTAGGGCGTGGCTTTTAAGTAGAGCTTGAAGCGCATCATTTGAAAAAAGTGTGAGGGGGATAGGGTTTATGAACAAGATTTTTGTTGTGGCAGCGATGGTTTCCATGTTGTGGTCTTTTCAGGCTGTGGCTGAAGGGTTAAATATAGCTGTGGTTGATCTCAAAACAGCCATGGAAAACACAAAAGCGTATGCTGCGGGTATTAAGCGTTTGGAAGCTTTGCAAAACAAAAAAAAGAAAGAGCTGGAGTCTTTGCGTAAGCGGGTGACAGATTTGGATAAGGAATTGCAACTTCAATCCATGGCATTGTCAGATAGCCGCCAAACGGCCAAACAGCAAGAGCTGGCACAACTAAAAAAAGAGTTTGAGCGCAAGCTTCAAGATGCCTCAGATGAACTTAAAGCTGAGAAGAGAAAGCTGGATACACGGTTGATTGGTCAGTTTTATGATGCTATTCGGATTTACGGCAAAGAAAAAAAGCTTGATTTGATACTACCTAAAGCCACAACACTTTATGTTGGTGAAGGTTTAGATATTACAGCTGAGATGACAAGAATCTTGGATACGAAGTAAATATCATATTGCTATGAAACCCTTACTTACACTGGCACAGATTGCAGACTTGGTTTCTGGTCAGCTAGTTGTTGAAAAACAAGGTGTGATGATTCAAGGCGTGGAAACACTGGCCAATGCACAAGCGTGTCACGCCTCATTCCTTTCCAACATGAAATACAAAGCAGACTTGCATAGCACACAGGCAGGTGTGGTCTTGCTTTCGCATAAGGCTGATATTCCTGATGATCTTGATGCTGCGGTGATTACAGTCTGCAACCCTTATGTGGCTTTTGCGCTACTGCATCGTTACTTTCACCCAGCACCGCAATCGACGGGGAACATTCATAAATCTGCCATTGTCGATGATTCAGCAAGTATTGCAGAGCATGTGCAAATTGATGCAAATGCCAGTATTGGCGCCAATGTTTCCATTGGCAAGGGTTCAATTATTGGTGCAGGTTGTGTGTTGGAGAAGGGTGTTTGCATTGGTGAGGATTGTTTGTTGCACCCAAGGGTTGTTTTAGAGCAATATACTCAACTTGGTAATCGTGTGATTATTCAAGCAGGAGCTGTGATTGGCTCAGATGGTTTTGGCTTTGCATGGACAGGCTCTGAATACCTGAAAATACCCCAGGTTGGTCGCGTGGTGATTGAAGATGATGTTGAAGTCGGTGCCAATACTTGCATTGATCGTGGTGCGATTGGTGATACTGTCATTAAACAAGGCACAAAGCTGGATAATCTGATTCAAGTGGCGCATAATGTTGAGATTGGTGAACATACAGTCATTGCAGGGCAGGCAGGTATTGCGGGGTCAACTGTGATTGGGCGAGGCTGTCAGCTGGGTGCGCAATCGGGTGTAGCAGGGCACTTGAAGCTTACAGATGGTACCATAGTTGGTGCAAAAGCAGGTGTGATTGGTGATATTCAAGAAAAAGGTATGGTTTCAGGCTTTCCAGCCGTGCCGCACCGCCAATGGTTAAGGGCTTCAGGTATGTTCGACCGCTTACCTGAAATATGGAAAAAAATAAGAAAGTTAAGTGATGGAGCAAAGTAATGGCAGCGTTTAATATTGATGAAATTATGGACAGGTTGCCGCATCGTTACCCATTTCTGTTGGTCGATAGGGTGCTGGAGTATGTTGAGAATGAGTCCATCAAGGCACTGAAAAATGTAAGCATCAATGAACCACACTTTACTGGGCATTTTCCAGGGCATCCGATTATGCCAGGTGTGCTTATCGTAGAAGCCATGGCACAAGTGGGTGGTGTGCTGGCATTATCATCGGTGGATGATGATCAAGAATACTTGATGTATTTCACGGGTATTGATGGTGTGAAGTTTCGTAAGCCAGTGCGCCCTGGCGACCAAATCATTTTTGAGATTACAGTGCTGCGTAAGCGGGGAGCTATGTATAAGTTTAAGGGTGAGGCCTTTGTGGATGGCAGTTTGGTGTGCTCGGCAACCTTGATGGCATCCGTGTTCCCCAAGGATGAAGTATGAGTCAAACACACATTCACCCCTCCGCAGTGGTCTCGCCCAAGGCGAAGCTGGGTGAAGGTGTACGCATTGGTGCATTTTGCACGGTAGATGAATGCGTCACTTTAGGTGATGGTTGTGAGTTGCTTTCGCATGTGACTATCACGGGGCGCACCACCATTGGTCAAAACAATCGTTTCTTTCCCTTTTGCAGCATTGGCGCAGAGCCACAAGACTTAAAGTTTCATGGCGAACCATCCGAAGTCATGATTGGTGATAACAATACTTTTAGGGAGTATGTGACTGTACACAGAGGCACTGAAGGTGGCGGTATGCTCACCAAAATTGGTGACCATAATCTGTTTCAAACCTACACCCATGTGGCGCATGATTGCCAAATTGGCAATGGCATTGTGTTGGCATGTAGTGCCATTCTGGCAGGGCATGTTGAAGTACACGATGGGGCGATTGTGGGTGCGATGTCTGCTGTCCACCAATTTTGTCGTATTGGCAAAAATGTGATGCTTGGTGCGACATGCACAGTGCTTAAAGATATGCCGCCATTTACCATTGGTGGTGGTGGCTATCACATGAGCTTATCGGGCTTGAATACCGTGGGCTTGAAACGCAAAGGTTTGAGTAATGATGATATTCGCGCCCTTAAAACAGCCTACAAACTTATATTTATGGGTTCAGGTTTGCTCAAAGACCGTTTAGCTGAAGTTGAAGCTTTGACTTTGAACAACGCTTATGTGGATGAATTGATTGCTTTTGTGCGCGGTAGTGAACGCGGTGTGATGATGCATTCCAAAAAAGAGAAGGATGTCTAAACTTCCATCCATGGGTTTGGTCGCAGGTTACGGTGCGTTTCCCCTAGAACTTTGCCAAACCCTTAAAAACAATGGTTATATGGTGCATGTTGCCGCCATCCAAGAAGAAGCATCCAAGGATATTGAAACCATTGCTGATAGTGTGACTTGGGTATCGGTGGGGCAAATCAAGAAACTGATTAAAACCATGCAAAGCTATGATGTTACTGACCTGATTTTCGCAGGCAAAGTGCAAAAGATTCATTTATTTCGTAATTTTAAGCCTGATTTGTTGGCGGCGAAGATTTTGTTGCAAGCCAAAGACAAAAAAGATGATTCTTTGATGTTGGGCATCGTCAAAGCCTTGGAAGACAAAGGGATAATGGTGCGCTCCCAAGTGGAGTTTGCAGGTGATTTGTTGGCGGGTGAAGGGCACTTGTTTGGTCCAAAGCCCACAGCACAAATGCTTAAAGATATAAAGTTTGGTTTTCCTCAAGCCAAACATATTGCAGGTTTGGATATTGGGCAGACTATTGTGGTCAAAGATGAAGCTGTGCTTGCGGTTGAAGCTATTGAAGGCACAGATGAAGCCATCAAACGCGGTGGTGCGTTGGGTAAGTCTGATGTGACAGTTGTTAAAGTCGCTAAACCCAATCAAGACCCTAGGTTTGATGTGCCTGCTATAGGTGTAGGCACGCTAGAGACCATGGCTGCGGCAGGCTGCACGGCAATCGGCATTGAAGCAGGGCAAACGCTGTTGATGGAGAAGGATAAGCTTGGTGAAACGGCTGACCGGTTAGGTGTTTCAGTTATGGGAATATAGCTATTCTTCATTTCTTTGCTGCCAAAGAAACGAAGCAAAGAAACCACCCTTTATAATCTGCTTGTTTCCTTCGCTATGCCGCAGAAAAAGGAACGAAAAGAGTTTTCGTTTTTATCCTTTTTCAACGGCAAGACTACGGCGCAGCTTAACAAAGGGGAAAGCGGGCATGAAAGTTTGGTGTTCCTCTGCGTAACTTTGCGTCCTTTGCGGTTCAAAAATGGTGAAAAGTCTCAAATATGTATAAGCTTGCAAGTATGGTGAATCATTCAAAAACATATCGTGTTCTGATATCCGCAGGGGAAACCTCTGGCGATTTACATGCGTCTGCGGTGATTAAAGCGTTGAAAGCGCAAACACCTGAGGGTGTAAGGCTTGAAATGGCAGGCATTGCAGGGCCTTTGA
>JALSGX010000064.1 GCA_026982535.1 Ghiorsea sp.
CACATCATCTCTATCTTATTCAGCCCAATAATGTAAAAGGTTGGGTAACAGAGTAAATATGAGCACCATATGAAAATACTTTTTGAGGAAGCTCTATTTATCTGCAAAAGAAGCATAGTTTTTTTCAATTTCATCCTTCAGAAATTGAATGGGTTTATCCATCTTCATGCCTCTCGGTAGCGAGTAAACAAATGCGAGCTGCATATATGATTTGTAGTTGGTCACAATATACGCGACTCCCTTATATCTGAACTTCCATTGCCCTCTAGCCAATGGCACTTCGTGCACAGGAAGACTTTCCAAACCATCATCAATCACAGCCACAAATGCTTCAAAGCTTAATGAATAAGCTTCTTTTTGGGCAGGCGCCTGTACATAGGGCAGAACAATTTTATTCAAATCAGCATATACACGCTTAACATAATCTGTGAACTTTTGATGGTATTCACGCAAGTCTTCACCATCAATTTTTTTACTATACGGGTAGATAAGCGCGACAGTTGTCACACCTTCTAGGCGAGGGTGGGGCTTGATCTCAACGCTTTTCGCGCCTTTGGGCAACCGTGTTTTAACACGCCTGACCAATTCATCATACATTTTCTCCGTTTTATACTCAGAAAGACCAGAGCCAGTTTCCAAAAGTATCCACTCTTCCATACGATCACCATAGTTGATGGTCTCAACATGGATATTATCCACCTGCCATGCCCAATGCCCTTTGTTGGATTGGCGCTGCTTAAGCTGATTGCCTTGTGTAAACCCATGCCCTATCACTTCAAGAAAAGTTTGCGTGTCATGGATGCTTGGATACTTCGCATCCAGTATATCTTCTTCGTAATCTTCCAAAGCCTCAATATTGGCTTCATACAAATCTTCATAAAAATCAGCCATTTCCTCTCGAAGCTCAACCAGAAGGTTACGCACATCCTCCAATGATTTCCCTGCTATATTGATGCTACCTTCCAGTAATACGACTCGTGTATTATGCCCAATGTTGGAGCGAAAGCCTTTGAGATCCCCACTATCATAATCCTTCAAATCATTCATGGTATCTTCCAGTGCTTGAAATACACGATCCACCACACGACGATCAACATCGGCAAGCTTGATTTTGATATACAGCATATTGCCTTTGTATGTTATCGTGGCTGGCATACCCACCACCACTTTTTCCCCTGTTTGGGCATCTTTGTATTGCGCCCGAAATTGCATTGTCCAAGCATTGTATGTACCTGGCACTTGTTCTACATTGGCAATATACGGCATACCTTTAGGGCGAGATTCATCTTGATGCGCAGATAATATGGAGTCAAAAATATCAGAATTCGCAAACGCAAAGACAGGAGTACTCCATCCAAGCATCAATAATGCCGCAACTACGAAAGAAACCATATCTTTATTTTTCATCTTCAAACCTCAAATCAAATATATCACATAAGCATAACAAAAAGCTTGCGTGACCCAAATTTATACTTTACACGAGCAAGATGCCACAATATCAAATGTGTCTTTGTTCAACTTTGCCAAAGTTAAAGTGCCACCCCATACACACCCCGTGTCTAATCCCAAAACATACTCATGGTCTGCAACCAAACCCTTGGCTGCCCAATGCCCAAACACCACATGCGTTTTCTTTTTTCCATCGCCTTTCCATTTCGCATCCAGATGCTCAAACCAAGGGCGCACATGTTTATCCTTGGCATGGGCTGTTTTTTGCTGCCAATCAAACTCGCCCTTATCACTGCAAAAGCGGGTGCGTGTAAGCACTGCTGTATTAAACAACAATCGTACATGCTTATCTTTAGGCTCTTGCGTAGGAAAGCCTTTGTGTTGCAAGCTTTTACAAAACAACTTCCAATCATCTGATTGTAAAACAGCCTCAACCTTTCGCGCCCGTTTCTTGGCCTTTTTCAAGCTCCACAATGGACTAAGCCCCGCATGGAGCATCATCCAACCCAAACTTTTATCGTGATGAATCAACGGTCTGTGCCGCAACCATTCCATCAGTTCAGCGGCATCTTTGGCTTGAATCACATCATCCAAGGTGTCCCCTGCAAAAGATTTTCCACCTGCGTAATAAGCTAATAATTGAATATCATGATTGCCCAATACACATGCACAAGCATCGCCTAAACTTTTCAAATAACGCAGTACTTTAAGTGAATCAGGACCACGATTCACCATGTCTCCAGCACACCACAACATATCTTTCTTAGGGTTAAAGTTGACTTGTTTTAGCAATGTTTTCAGTGGCTTGTAACAACCTTGAATATCACCTACAGCATATATTGCCATTATTTCACCATCTCAGCCCAACAAAGGGCAGCTAATTTATCTGCTGGATTGTTGGTTCCCAACAATGTTCGCAAATCTGCAAAAGCTTGGCATTGTTGTTGTGCCTCACCATGTAATAAAGGCATCACTGCTTTTTCAATATTCTCAATCGTGGCATCGTGTTGCAATAATTCAGGCACAATACCTTGCGAACTCGGCACATCACCCAAAAGCAGAATATTAGCAAGCCCAACACATCTACCTTTAATCAAGCGTTGCCCAATAAACCAAGAAAAAGCAGTCGTTTTATACACCAAGACCGTAGGTGTATCCCACAATGCCAACTCCAAAGTCGCCGTACCTGACACCGCAATCGCAGCATCTGCCCTAAGCGCATAGTTATCTTCGGTGCGCTCCAACAACAGCACACCCACATCGGTCAGTGGTTTTAAGGCTTCGGGTTTGACACTGGGCGCAAGTGTTGCCACCGCTTGCAGCTCTGATTTTTGTTTTTTTAAGCGAATAAATGTATCCGCTAAAAGTTGCACATGTTGTTTTAATTCTGATGGGCGTGAGCCAGGCAACAATGCCAACAACGGTTCATCTTCACTTAATCCCAAGCGTGCTTTCAGCTCTTGCTTGCTCCACCCACCTTGGCACGCATAAGCACTGGGATTGCCCACATACACAGCATCTTGAACGCCGCGCTCTGTGAACCATTGTTGCTCAAAGGGAAAAATACACGCCAATCTATCTTGCGACTTTTGCAGTTTGCTGATGCGTTTAGCGCCCCATGCCCAAAGTTTGGGTGCAATATAATGGGTGACAAACCAACCTTGGGCACGAAGTTTTTTACCTAAACGGAGATGAAAACTGGTAAAATCCGTTAAAACCACCATATCGGGCTGAAACTCAGCCGCAAACGAAACAATTTCCCGCTCCACAGCCTTAATGCGCGGCAATGCCTTCATCACATCACCAAAACCCATCACATTCAGCTCAGACATATCCCGCACCGCCCTACAACCTGCTTGCTGCATCAAAGGCCCTGCAATCCCAGCAATTTCAAGCCTTACACCCTCAGGTGTTTGCGCTTTCAACGCTTTAATCACCGCAGACGCATGTAAATCGCCAGAGGTTTCCCCTGCGGATATCAGAACACGATATGTTTTTGAATGATTCACCATA
>JALSGX010000065.1 GCA_026982535.1 Ghiorsea sp.
CACTTATATCTCGAATCATGTGCAAGCCTTTTGTGCCAAATATGGCATATCCTTTGCACTTAACACTACCAAAAATAGAACATTCTTTCAATATATCAATGACTTGGGGATTTTTGAGGGGAATCTAAGTACGGTAGGAAAAATATACCCCTTCCCTAGGCACATTCTGCACCCCAATCCCCCCTAAAGCCCTTAGATTGTATCATATCTTTTTTGGCATCAAACCTGCTTAACCATCTGTACGATGCGTTAAGGAGACAACGATGCAAAGCGGATTTTTTATTTCAGGTGTAGCAAGTAAAATGGCTGAAAACCGTCTAGACAACATCACCCATAACCTCGCCAATGTAAACACCATCGGCTATAAGGCCTCACGCTCATCGTTTGCATCCGTGTTATCCGACAGTTTCAGCTTTGTACACAACAAACAAGCGCACCCATCAGCATATCTGAGTATGGGAACACAATATATTGATACCAAAGCAGGTAATATCCAACAAACAGACAATGCCTTGGACTTTGCTATTATTGCGGATGGCTACTTCCAAGTACAACAACAAGATGGAAGCATAGCTTTAACCCGTGCTGGTAATTTTACCCGCAATCATGAAGGCGTTCTTGTGACCCAAGGTGGACTTGCTGTTTTGGATGACTCACAAAGCCCTATTACACTGCCTAATGGCAGCATCTCTGCAACTAATGATGGTATGATTTATGTTGATAATGAACAGGTCGCGCAGCTGGGCCTGGTCACTTTGATCGACAAAGCCAACCTTATGCAAAAAGAAGGCTCACTTTTCATCACCAATGAGACCAATATAGAACCAGCTATTGGTAATGTGGTCATACAACATGGCGCAGTGGAACATTCAAATGTTAATGCTGTACTCGCCATGACAGAAATGGTTTCAACACTTCGTGCTTATGAATCTACCATGAAGGTCGTTGAACAGTACAACCAACTTGCAGGGCAACTCAACTCTAATGTTGGCAAAATTCAAGGCTAAAATCATGTTTCAAAAAATTATTCACCAACGAGGTACAACACGATGATGCGCTCACTCTGGACAGCAGCCACAGGCATGGCAGCACAAACAACAAATGTTGATGTCATTGCCAACAATCTCGCCAATGTCAATACCGCAGGCTTTAAGCGCGGGCGAGCCAACTTCCAAGATTTAATGTATCAACAAATCAAATCACCCGGATCTGAAGCTAGTGCTGTTGGCACACAACTACCATCTGGTATTCAAGTGGGATTAGGGGTAAAAACAGCAAGTATTGAGTATGTGTTTTCCGAAGGTAGCTTTCAACAAACAGGCAACCCTTTGGACATTGCCATTCAAGGGCGAGGCTTCTTCCAAATTCAACTGCCCAATGGTGAAGTTGGCTATACCCGCGCAGGCTCTTTTGGTCGTGATGCACAAGGGCAACTGGTAACATCCAATGGTAATATCGTCTTGCCAAACATTACACTACCTGCAGACACATTGAGCATTAGCATTGGTCAAGATGGCACAGTCTCTGTTGAGCAACCTGGCGCTTTATCGACCATCGTTGGGCAGCTACAAACCGTTGATTTCAGCAACCCCGCAGGATTGATTCACTTGGGCAACTCTATCTTCCAATCATCCAATGCTTCAGGTGAACCCATCACGGGCAACCCTGGCGAAAATGGTTTTGGAGGCCTAGGGCAAGGCATGATTGAAATGTCGAATGTGAATATGGTCGATGAAATGGTCAACCTGATTGCGGCACAACGCGCCTACGAAATGAACTCTAAATCTGTGCAAGCTGCAGATGAGATGCTGCAAAATGCCAACAATATCAAACGCTAAACCATGACTAAACTTATTCTTTTTTTGGTGTTTACCTTGTTTGGACAAGCCGCCTGGGCAGCACAGCAACATGTGGACAGTACCCTGCAATCTTCCCTTACAGCATTCTTTGCCACAAATCCTACTGCCCACCATGCTACCGCCAAGTTGATTCGTGTTCAACGCTGGCCCAATATCCAGGGAAAAGTACGGTGGTCATTGCCTTCATTGAAACACTTGCCCAAACGATTATCGCTGATTGCTGAACAAGGGCACGGCAAATCCTTGCGTCGATTCTATGTACCTGTGTTGGTTCAGTGGATGGCGCAAGTTGTCACACTCAAACAAGATATTTCGGCACGAACTATGCTAGATAAAAGCATGTTAACAACAACCTACACTGATATCGCAGACCTTAGAGGTCACACATGGACGAGCATCCAACATGTGATTGGCTTAAAGTCCTTACGCAACCTCCGCAAAGGTAGTGTGGTCTTATCCACTTATGTACAACGGCCACCACTGATTCAGCGCGGTGATATGGTCACCATTATTGCAGAGGTCGCAGGCATTAAAGTTTGTGCTGAAGGTATTGCGCTTAAATCAGGTAGTCGCGGTGACAAAGTATTGGTCAAAAATATCCGCAGCAAGCAAACACTGCAAAGTATCGTCAAGGATCAACATACTGTGGCAGTTTTTGTTGGAGGTGTTTGATGCATATCTGGCTTATCTTGGCTGTTCTTGTGCTTGGTGCCTGCGCGCCAACGAAAAGCGTGGTCACTGAAGATTTGAATAAACCTGTTGTCGATGCAGCACTACTACAACATGAACAACAAAATACGCAAACAAGCTCATTGTGGAACAACAGCGGAGCAACCATGTTTACCGACCCCAAAGCGCACAAAGTAGGTGACTTGGTCATGGTATTGGTGCAAGAAAACGCCAGTGCAACTCGCTCACTGGGGACAAAAAAAAGCCGCAAGTCCAAACATCAATCCAGTTTAAGCGGGTTATTTGGCTTGGAAAAAACAATTGGCGTGAACTTTAACCCTGCGCTAGCCATGGATACCAGCAATGATAAAAGCTTTTCAGGCTCGGGTGAAACCACCAATTCCGATTCCTTGATTGCCAGCGTTACAGCCGTGGTGACTGAAGTTTTTCCCAATGGTAACATGAGAATTATGGGTCGCCGTGAAGTGACTATCAACCAACAACCTCAAGAGCTAACCTTTACAGGCGTAATTCGCCCTTCGGATATTTCAGCCAACAATACCATCATATCCGCACAAGTCGCCCAAGCAAAAATCAGCTATGGTAGTGGCGGCTCTTTGGCTGCCATGTCGGATGAAGGATGGCTAGGGCAAACCTTGGATTGGATATGGCCTTTTTAGGAACTTCTATGAAACTCACTATGCTTGTATGTCTGTTGATGGGGCTTGCATCTGCCGCCCATGCTGAACGCATCAAAGATTTAGCAGATATCCAAGGTGTGCGTTCCAATGCCTTGATTGGTTATGGTCTCGTAGTTGGCTTGAATGGCACAGGAGATAGCTCCAATTCATCGCCATTTACCGTCAGTAGCATCACTGCCATGCTGGAGCGTTTTGGTATCAATGTACGCCCTGATATCAAGAAAATGAAACCCAAAAACATTGCCGCTGTCATTGTTACTGCAGATTTGCCCCCTTTTGCGCGCCCAGGACAAACACTGGATGTCACCATTTCAAGCTTGGGTGATAGCAAAAGCTTGCGTGGTGGCACACTGCTTATCACCCCACTACTCGGTGGTGATGGACAAGCCTATGCTGTGGCTCAAGGTGGAATATCTGTAGGGGGGTTTGCGATTACAGGTAATGCTGGATCAACAGTAAAAAACCACCCCACTGTGGGCAAGATTCCTAACGGTGCTCGTATTGAAAAAGCAGCCCCTCGTGGTTTAAGCATAGGTCAAGAAAAAGTAACGATTATGTTACGAAACCCTGACTTTACCACTGTACAGCGTATGCAAAATGCTATCAACCAAGCCATGGGAAAAGGTATGGCTAAGGCAATTGATGCAGGAACGGTCGAAGTATGGAACCCTGCGGGGAACGCTGTTGCCCTAATTGCTGAGCTCGAACAATTGGAGCTTCTCAGCGACAGACCTGCCACTGTGGTGGTAGATGAGCGCACAGGAACCATTGTGATGGGACAAGGTGTGACCATTGAAACCGTAGCCGTATCCCACGGCAATATCAGCGTAAGTGTGGTTGAAGGAGCGGATGTTTCTCAACCCTTTGCTTTTTCTGGTGGAACAACAACAACCACACCAAGCACAGAAGTGAACATTGAAGAAGATGAAGCACAACTGGTTGTCTTACCTCGCCAGGTCACACTCGCATCCCTGGTTTCTGCGCTCAACTCTGTGGGCGCAACACCCAGCGACTTGATTGCAGTATTGCAAGCCATCAAGGCCGCTGGCGCACTCCACGCTGAATTGAAGATAATGTGATGCGTGATTTAGTCGAAACCATTATTGGACAAGTCCTTAAGCAAAAGCCTGCAATCAAACCTGCAATTGAAGCTTCCCAGCATCAAATGAACACAAGCTTTCAAACAACACAAGTCAAGCAACCTCTTAACATTAAGGATCATGATGCTTGGGATGCTTGCTGCCAGTTTGAAGCCATATTTTTGCAGCAAATGATGCAAGCCATGCGCAAGACTGTACCTGAATCTGATGTGATGCCACGCAGTTATGCCAACAATATGTACGATAGCATGATGGATCAGGCTATTGCCGAGTCAGGCAGTAAACAAGCGCCTTTGGGTTTAGCTATAAATATATATCGTCAATTGGAACGAGAGGGGTACATCCAACAAGGAAAGAAAGCTCAAGATTTACATCAACTATCCGATAAGATAAAAACAAACGCACCCTTTACTCCACCCAAGTCAGGAGGCTCAAATGGTTAAAATCACAAGCTCAGGTCAGGCATCAGGTATTCATAAAACCGTAAATAAACCCAAGGGAAAAGCGAATAGGAGCAACCATGCCGATAGTATTAAAGTGTCTGACGCAGCAGGCTTGCGTCAACGCGCAAAGGTCATGCTGACCGACATGCCTGATGTTCGCCTTGATAAAATTGAAGGTATTCGCAACGCCTTGGAGCAAGGCACATACAATATGAACAACCGCAGCATCGCCACACATATTGTACGCAACGCCTTGGCCGAACATGCGTGGGGATAGCCAAATGACAATATCAAATACCATACAACATATCCTAACCCGTATGGAAGCCTGCATCACCGAACAAGAGTCAATTATTCTTGAAGAACGAGAAGCACTACAAACTTTCGATGCTGCAACCCTTACATCATTGGTTGAACGCAGAGCACGCAGCCAAAGTACGCTAAATGAGCTTGAACATCAGTGTCAGAAGCTATGTAGTAAGGTTCAGCATATTCAGAATAAAAACCAGCGTATGTCGTACTTCATTGACCATTTTGCTCCAGAGCATGCAGACACACTACAAAGCAAACGCATTGAGCTTGTAAGGCGTATGCAAACTTTAGAGCAAGCGCATATTGAAAACCATATACGCCTACGCGCTGCATGGAATGTCACCACCAGTATCCTGCAACATGTTGGTGCCATTGAGGCAAAGCCAACTTATGGCAACCCAGCCACACAGGGATCACGATGAGCTTCCAAGCCTTAAATATTGCTGCGTCCAGTTTGCGCACACAGCAAAAAGCCATTGATGTGGTGTCGCATAATATTGCCAATGTCAATACGCCAGGTTATTCACGCCAAACCCCCAATGTTACCACCGCAACACCAGAGCATATAAGCGGATTAGACTTCGGGCGGGGCATCCACCTTGATAGCATTGGGCGTACTGTTGATCCACTCATCAGTAACGCTCAGCGTGAGAACACCTCTCAGTTTGAATTTTGGAGCCAGGTCTCCACGGGGCTTGCCACTGTAGAAAACAGCTTTGGCAGCTTGGATAACACAGGGCTTGCGGCCGCTGTCGATGATTATTTTCTATCATGGCAGCAATTAAGCAACAACCCCCAAGATACAGCACAAAAATACAATGTGCGTACCAAAAGTGAAGTATTGATTAACCAGCTCAATACCATGCGTAGCCAACTTAGCGCTGGACAAGTCAAGTTGGACCAAAGCATTGATCAGCAGCTTGTACAAGCCAACCTTAGCCTTGATAAAATAGGGGCTTTAAGCCAGCAAATCTCTATACATGAAGCAGGAAAACAAGGTAACACCAGCATTGCCAATGACCTACGCGACCAGCGTGATTTAGCCATACGCGAGCTTGCGGCTATCATTCCCATTCAAGAGGTCAATACCCAAGATGGTGGTATTTTAATCCAAACCAAAGGTGGTGATTTACTCACCCAAGATGGTGTGGTTCGGCACTTGGCAAGAAACACAGTCTCTAGCACAGGTTATCAAGGCATTGTAATTGCAGACACCAACCAACAAGTACAAGGTTTGGAACAAGGCGGAAGCTTAGGTGGCACGCTCAAACTACGCGATGAATATTACCAAGGCTATATCGACACCCTAGATAGCTTTGCTGCCAACCTTGCTTTTAGCACCAACCAAATCCAAAGCAATGCCAGTAGCCCAACACGCTTTAGCAACATTCAATCAGGGCAAGGTACAAGCAACCCCGCACTGCCTCTGAATGACGCAACACAACAAGTGGCCTTTGCCAACCAAGTACAAGCAGGTAGCTTTAATGTTTATGTCTATAACAGTACTGGCACACCACTTGGTGTGACCACCATTAATATTGCAGCCAATACGACCATGAATGATGTGGCACTATCACTAAATGCGGTCGCTGGCATTAGTGCAACGGTGGATAATGCAGGGCGCTTAAATATTGATGCAGGTACAAATACAATCAGCCTTGGTCATGATACATCCAATATGTTAGCTGCCTACGAAATAGGTACTTTCTTTCACGGTAGTACTGCGGGAAACATTAGTATTGCGCAGTATATTCAAGATGATGTTACCAGCATAGGCACAGGCTACATTGACCCTGCCACTGCAACTTTGCAGCTTGGCGACAACCGCGCTGCTATCGCTATCATGAACCTTCAGGATAGTGCGCTTAGCGTTGACGGCAGCACCGCTGCAAGCCTGCATGAGCGTGTCTCTGGGCTATCGTCGCGCTACGGTCTTGATGTTGATATTGCTAACCAACAGACAAGCTACCGTAAAGCCGAAGCCTCTTCGCTTATCCAGCAACGAGAAGCCATTTCTGGGGTAAATGTGGATGAAGAATTGATTGCCATGATGAAATTCCAGCGTGCTTATGAAGCATCTGCAAAACTAATCTCAACCAATAATCAAATGCTTGATAGTTTGATGGGGATACTAAGATGAGAATTTCCAATAGCCAACAATATGAAAGCTTGATGGCAGGCATCAATAAACAACTTCAAATCAAAAATGACAACAATGCGAGCATTGCCTCTGGCACACGCTTTCAACGCCCTTCGCAAGCAGGCATAGACTATAAAACCTCTCTTGATTTACGCCACACCCAAACCCAAATACAAGGCAGTCTAGAGGCGCTACGCCTTGCCGAGTCAAGGTTGTCTGCCAGCCAGACCATGCTTCATGATATATCCAATGTACTCAAGCGTGCCCAAACCATCGCTGTACAACAGGCATCAGGACAAGTTGGTGCACAAGAACACGCCGCTGCTGCAACTGAAGTCAAGCATTTACTCGACCAGGTTGCAAACTCTGCCAATCAACAATGGCAAGGTGAATTCTTATTCTCAGGTACTGCGGTCAAAACCCAAGCATTTGCTATAGATGCAACAGGAGCCTACCAATATCAAGGTGCAACCCAAGATAGAACGGTAGCGGTAAGCTCAAATCAAAGTATCATTAGCAATGTTCGCGGTGATGAACAAGCGTTTACAGATGCGTTTACAGCCTTAAGTAACTTCCAAACAGCGTTGCTGGCTAACGACCAAGCTGGCATTGCGAATGCAATCTCTGAACTAACTACCGCCAGCAACGGTATCATTAACTTAACCAGTCGCGTAGGTGGGCAGATTCAAGCCTTGCAAAGCTATACTCAGTCTTATCAAGATATGAAATTTACCATTGATTTACGCTTGAATGACCATGAAGCAGTGGATATGCCTGCCTTGATTGCAGAAATACAGCAAGCTGATATTGCTCTACAAGCTTCATACAGTCAAATTGCCAATATCAAGAGCCTTTCGCTCGTAAACTTTCTGCGTTAAGCTTATGATGGTCATACGCCGTAAAGTAGGACAAGCTATTCGTATTCGAGATGATATTCGTATTGTGATACATGAAATACGCCATGGTGTTGTTCGCTTTGGCATTGAGGCCCCCGATGATGTGGCAGTGCATAGGCTTGAAGTATATGAACAAATCCAGCAAGAAAATAAAGCTGCTATTCAAGGTGATGCTTTGGCTTGGCTAAAGGCAAGAGGGTAAATATGTTGGCAACAAAAACATCCATAACATCAAACAATCATGTGCGTGAGTTCACCTTTCCTCGTGGCATTGCAGGCTTTCCGGGAGCAACGCGGTTTGCCTTTATTTATGAAGGAAAAGGCAACCTGCTCTGCCTGCAATCCATAGATCAACCTGAAGCAGCTTTTATCTTGGCACCTTGGGACACCACAAGATTGGGGCAAGTGCCCACACTGTCCACAGAACAATATGAATGCCTCAATATAACTAACGCTCAAGGTTTGCGCTGGTTTGTTGTACTCAACCCCTTTGCTGATAAAACATGGGTCACTGCCAACTTAAAAGCACCCATTGTTATTTGCGAGTCGGAGCAAACAGGATTGCAATATATTCGCAACCAACCTCAGCTTCACCTACGCTTTAAGTGGATGAAACAGCCTCAGCCTGCTTGTCGCGCATGAAACTGCAACCATACTTGCCCGCCTTGAACTTCAACTCGACTCCAGCAAGCATACGGCATCGCCAAATGTCGTGTTGTTTTAACGGGTGCGCCTAAAGCATACGCAAGCAACAGACGAATGGACCCAGAATGGGCAACAACAAGTACATGCTCATCGTCATGATCTTGAATCAGTGTGTGCCAAAAGCTTAAAACCCGATCAGCAAAGTGTTGCATAGACTCACCATTGGGTGGCGTTAAATGGGTGGGATCATCTCGCCACGCTTGTAGCTGGTTGGGGTATTGGTGCTCAATTTCTGCCGCCGTCAACCCTTCCCAATCACCATAACTCAACTCTTTGATACGATTATCCAATATACAATGCACACCCTTTTCATTGGCCCAGTCTTGAGCAGGTATAGCACAGCGTGATAAAGGAGAGCTTATAATTTTTGTAACCTGAGAGCACACTTCAGCCCAAACCATATCCATTTGCATGCGACCCTCGGGTGTTATGGCTTCATCCAAACAACCACGATATTTAACCCCTCCTTTTAATGCACCATGCCTTAGGAAATCAACGCGTAACATTTATAAACTTGCATCTCCTTTGTGTTAAAAATAAAGCCTTTGATGCAAAAAACTTGAACATTGGCAATACATTTGTTTGACTGTGTAGCTAGCTTCGCAATTCTAAAGGGGATTTTATGTATTTGGAACACTGGAAATTAAAAGCCTTTCCTTTTGATAATACCCCTTCACCACACTTCTATTACGAAACTGACCAGCACCGTATATTATGTGAAGACTTATATGATGCCATTATCCGCAGGCGAGGTGCCATTGCACTCACTGGCGATATTGGCTGTGGGAAAACCACTACCGTGCAACGGGTTTTGCTTGACTTGCCTCAGGATCGGTTTGATATTGCATTGATTAATTTTTCCAGCTTGTCCGCGGTCGAAATGCTGTTTGAAATTACTCAGCAATTGGGGCTTAAAGTATCAGCATACCGCAATGACAAGAATGTGCTGCTTCAGTCACTGCAAGAGCACTTGGCAAACAACGCCCAGCACAACAAAGATACCTTGGTTTGCATTGATGAAGCCCAAAGTGTCCCTGACACATCTACCCTAGAAGAGCTTAGAATGTTGCTTAATTTCCAACTCGGCAACCGCTTTCTTATTACACTTTTGCTGGTTGGGCAACCTGAACTACAACAAAAGATTGCAGATATACCCCAACTACAGCAACGCATTGCCCTCAACCTGCGCCTTGGGCATTTAGACTTGCAAAGCACCATGCGCTATATACTGTACCGGCTACATATTGCAGGCTGCACACAACCTATTTTAACCAAGCAAGCTATCATGCTTATTTTTCAACACTCTCACGGTGTACCAAGGCTTATTAACCATATCATGGATCGTTGCTTGCTTATGGGCATGCGAATGTCCCAGCACCGTATCGATCAGCGACTCGTACAAACAACCATGCAGAGGTATCCACTATCATGACTAAATACATTGATCTTTTGCGTGAACACCAGCCAGACGTAAACAAAGAAAAAAGATCCTCGCAGACTACTGCAAACCCCTACAGCCAAAAGCCTGAAGACGATGACCAAGCTTTTGCCGATATAGACATACTACTAGAAGAACAAGAAACACCTGATGCACCACTCTCATTGTATGCGCAAGAAGACCCTATGGCAGCGTCATGGGCTGATGAGCCCCAAATACCAACACCAAGTCACACAGGGCATGGTTTTGATCTACATACATGGTTAAAGCATATTGAGCAACACTTAGCCCAAATCTTCTCAGCTGTACATCACGATAAACCTTTTAATATCCATGCCTTACATAAGCAACTTGAAGTTTTGTTTGATCAAATCCAAACATCACCAAAAGTTATTGATGCTCTAGAGCTTGAAATCAATCTGCATCTACAATCAAATTTGAATACCATGCACCATGCTGATTTGGTTCAGAAGTCCATTCTTATGATGTTATACACCATTAAACTTGGTCAAGAACTGCAACTTCAGTTTCAAGAGCTTCTATCATACACCATTGCTGCCATGCTGCACCACTTGGGTATGGCAATGGTTCCTACTGATATCCGGCAAAAACCTGATAAACTGTCGAATGATGAGTGGCAACGCATCAAGCAAGCTCCCCAACAAGCACTTCATTATCTGCGCAAACATCATATTCAACACGAGCAACTCGCCTTGGCATTACAACAAGGTGCCGAGCGTTATGATGGAAGCGGACCATTGCAGCTTAAAGGTCATGACATCGCGTGGGTTGCACGATTGGTCAGCTTATTATCCATGTTTGAGGCGCTGATTCATATCCGCCCTTACCGCCAGCGCTTGTTGCCAAGGGATGCCATTCGAGAAATTGTCAAGCGCCATAAAAAAGAGTTTGACCCTAAAATACTCAAAGCCTTGATCGAGTCTATCTCGCTCTACCCCGTGGGCACATTCGTGCAACTCAATACTGGCGAAATTGGGCAAGTTGTAGGGGTGCACAATAAGTTTCCACTACGACCTATCGTACATATTCACCTGAATAAGCAAGGTCAAGAGATTGCTGAGCGAAAAATTGACTTGAAAAAACAGCCCAACCTTATGATTCAAAAGTGTATGTATGAGGAATCCATTGCAGAATTAACTCAGGCTTAACCACATACGATGAAGGTTACCCAAACGAGGCTGGTGCAGGTATTGAATCATACAAACTTGATTCAAGCGTGGCTCAACAATGGACTGTCTACAGCCCTGCGTGGACATGCAGCAAAACTTGAAACATAAAATGAAACAACAGCGCGTGATACTTGTGCCAAACCCATACCATGATTAAGCAAAAAAGCTTTACTCAAGAAGAACAACAGGCACTGCAACATCGCCTTGCCATGTATCAGCAGCTTGCAACCGTATACCCCCTAGAGTACAAGTATTTGCAAAAGCAAGCTGAAGTATTGATTTTACTTGGCAAAGACAATGCAGCCGAAGTGCTTCTTTTACAGCTTCAACATATGCTTCGCACGCAGGGTTTAACCCAAAAAGCCAATGAAGTGCAACATATCCGTCAACATCTTAACCAAGAAAAGTTAAGCCACCAGCTTTATTCCACACCGTTTTTACACTTGGCATCCAGCAGCTTCCTGGACAAAATCTTCCGCTCGCATCGCCGCTTGGAGCTTGAAGAAGGTGATTACCTTGTTCGCTATGGTGAACATGAAACACAAATGTATATCTTGGTAAAGGGTGAGCTTGCGGTATGGAGCCGTGATGCCAACCAGCAAAAGTATTTTGAACATATGATGCACGCGGGGGAAGTAATCGGTGAGCTGGCTTTCCTAGACAACACACCACGCACCGCTGATGTGATTGCCTGTTCAAAGGCAACTGTTTTAACCATACCCAGCAAGGCTGCTTTAAGACTCTTTATGGAAAACCCTAAAATTGAGCAAGCGCTTCGCCAATCAGCAACCACACGAAAAATTCAAATGGATCTGAAAAAAAATGCTGCGTTTGCCAAGCTACCTCTGGATCTACAATTGCTATTGGCAAAGCAAGGACATTATATCCACTTCAAACCTCTGGAACGCATTTACCAACAGCAACAAAATATTGAAACCATTGATTTGATTTGTCATGGCAGCCTTCGCTTATTGGGTGAAATGCCTGATGGAAGCTCTATCATTATCAATAGCTTAAAACAAGGTGACCTCATCGGCTGTTCTGCAGCTTTCCCGCATATGGAACACACTTACATGACCGATATCGTCAGTATGGAAAACACCACCTTGATTCGTTTTCCGGCCCATTGCTTCCTGCAAATGATGGCTGCACACCCCTTATTGCATCAAGCCGTGTTACAACACGCTGAGTTGGAACAAAGCAGTGTACTACAAACACTTGCCCATACCAACATCACAAAAAGCACATAAAAAAAGAGGTGTAACATGAATGCTACACCTCTTTCGCCATTTGAAACTGTTGTTTTCAGTGATTACTGAGGAACGACATTTTCCGCTTGCGGACCTTTTTGACCCTGAACAACTTCCATCGTTACTTTTTGACCTTCTTCCAACGAGCGAAATCCTTCAGTATTGATAGCCGTATGGTGTACAAATACATCATCCCCGCCTTCTTGCTCGATAAAACCGAAACCTTTTTCATCATTGAACCATTTAACGGTTCCTTCAACTTGATTAGACATATGTCAATCCTCTTTCTTTTAATATCTATTTTCGTTGATTCTTGTTGAATTGGCCTAGCTTTGGAACTGGTGCAAACTCACTAAAAATACTAAAACGAACACCGGCAGACTGTGCGATGATAAACACAAGGTCAAGGTAAATAATTAATTTACCCTCTTCCACTCATGTTTCTTAGCCGCTGTTGTACCCGTACAAGCGCCTCAACCAAGGCATCTGAAGTCACTTCATCTGCATCCACACCAAAGCTAACTCTTAAGCTACTGCGCGCTTGAAAATCTGGTGCACCCATAGCCAGCAAAACATGTGATGGCTCTCGTTTACCCGATGAACATGCTGAGCCCGATGCCACTGCAAAACCCATTAAATCCATTTGCATAAGCAATGTTTCGCCTTCCAGCCCAGGAATACAAAACATGGATGTATTGGGTGTACGCAAATGTGTTTGACCAAAAAACACAGCATTGGGTATGGCTTCTGCCAACTTCTTCTCAAATATATCCCGAACTGGCGCTACTCGGCTATAGTCCAACACTCCCAATGCCGCAGCAAAGCCTACAACCCCCGCCACATTTTCCGTGCCCGATCTGCGTCCTCGCTCTTGACCACCTCCGATAATCAGAGACTCAAGACGACTACCGCGTTTCATCACAAGCGCACCAACACCACGCGGCCCACCAATCTTGTGCGCTGAAAAGCTCACAAAATCAGCATCCAGTGCATTTAAGTTTACCTCCAACTTGCCCAAGGCTTGTACAGCATCTACCAAAAAAGGAATACCTTTAGCCCTACATGCTTCCCGTACTTCAAAAATGGGCTGAACCACGCCTGTTTCATTGTTTGCCCACATTAAACATGCAAGTTTGGTATCGTTTTGACAGGCTTCAATAAATGCTTTTGCGTCAACCTTTCCGCCTTTATCAGGCTTAACCAAAGTATACGACCAACCTGGATAACGGCTACACCACTGCACAACAGCATGAAGAACAGCAGGGTGCTCAATCGCTGATAGCACAATATGCCCACTACCCGATTGCGCCATCATGCCTTGAATAACCATGTTGTTGGATTCTGTACCACCTGATGTGAACACCACACTACCTGGTTCAACATGCCAATATTCAGCCAATGTTTCGCGTGCATCATCCATCTTGCGGCGCGCGTTTCGCCCAGCCCAATGTACGCTGGAAGGGTTGCCAAATGCTGTGTTTACAATATCCTGCATAGCCAAACTGACTTGCGGCAATTGCGGACAAGTCGCATTATAATCAAGGTAGTATTGTTTCATGCGCAAAAGACTACTGATGCGACAAGGTTTTTTCGACCGCCTTTAAGGTATGCAAAAAGTCTTTGGCCAAACATACATCTTCAATGGTCACTGTTTCGAGAAAAAAGCGGATATGTTGCCCAAGTGCTGCCCACAAATGATGCGTCTCACAGCGGCTGCCTCGATGACACCCAACTTCCTCACTTTTACATAAGGTGGTTTGCACCTCCTCATTAACGGCATACATAATATCAGAAATTGTAATTTCACTCGGTGCTTTCGCAAGACGGTAGCCGCCGCCAGGGCCGCGCACAGAGGTCACAAGCTCATTCTCCCGAAGCTTGCGAAACAATTGCTCTAGATAGGACAGCGAAATAAACTGTCGTTCTGAAATTGATGCAAGTGTAACCGGACCTTCATCTTGATGCTTGGCCAAATCAACCATCGCTGACACAGCATAACGCCCTCGACTTGTAAGCTGCATAACACATCCTCCAATCTTGCTATATTTCACATTTGAACGGCGCATATTGTTATACTTGACTATATTAGTCAAGTATAGCACTCGAACGCCTTTGACCAAACCACTTCTAGCCGTAAGACTAAGCCCATGCGACCAGCAACCCTTACCATAAATATAAACCACCTGATTCATAACTACCACATGCTCAAAGCCTTGCAAAAGCATCAGGAGCAACTGATGGTCGTGGTCAAAGCCAATGCCTATGGTCATGGGCTTACCCATATCGCAAAAGCCTTATTTGTCGAAGGCTGCCGCTTGTTTGCCGTGACAGATGCCAATGAAGGGCTAAGCCTTCGCAAGCATCTCCCTCAAAATGCTGATATTATACTATTATCGGGTATTTTTGATGCGCTTGATGCCCAATGCTGTGTAACACATCGCCTCACACCAGTAGTGACCTCTACTTCGCATGTCAAACACCTACAGCAAGCAGGCTTTCAAGGCTCAGTTTGGTTAAAAGTGGACACTGGCATGCACCGTTTGGGCGCTATCAATGCGTTTGGCTTGCATCAGCATATTCAAGATGCCAACATCCATCTTGCGGGTGTGATGTCTCACCTTGCTTGTGCCGATACCCCAAAGCACCCGCTTAACCAACAACAAATCCATCGCTTTCAAGCCATCTGCAAACAAATTCCCGCACCTGCATACAGCTTGTTTAACAGCGCAGGTCTTATCGCCTTCTCTGCGTCTCACCATTTTAATGTTGCCAGACCAGGTATTGCTTTATACGGCATTGAGCCTATCCCATCACAGCCTTTGGAGCTAAAGCCTGTTGCTGAGTTGAGCAGTCAAGTTATACACATTCATAAGGTTAAACAAGGTGAAAGCGTATCATATGGTGCATCTTGGGTTGCTCCCCAGGATATGCGTATTGCGGTGGTTGCCATGGGTTATGCCGATGGTTTACCAAGGTTACTATCCAATCAAGGCAAGGCATGGGTTCATGGATGTTTGCTACCCATTGTCGGGCGTGTATGTATGGACTATTGTATGCTGGCTGTAGGCAGCAGCAAGGTGCAGGAAGGTGATAAGGTTGTATTTTTTGGTGGAAAAGAAAACCAACCCTTGGCCAACCATATCGCCACACAGTGCCAAACCATAGCTTATGAAATATTTACCCATTTGGATAAGCGCTTGTTGAGAACTTATGTTGGAGAAAGCACATGAATAAAAATATTGAAACGGTACTCGAAGAAACCCGCATATTTCACCCCCCCAAGGCCAATACTAGCTTTGCATCATTAGAAGACAGGCAAGCCTTGTGCGACAAGTTCGCGCAAGATTTTGAAGGCACATGGGCAGACTTAGCCAATGCCGAACTGACATGGCAAAAACCATTCACCACCACCTTAAACAGCGATAATCCACCCTTCTACAAGTGGTTTGAAGATGGCAATATCAATGTTTCTGAAAACTGCTTGGATAGGCATGTAGCAAACGGTTTAAGTGAACGCACGGCTATCATTTGGGAAGGTGAGCCGGGGGATGTACGCCATATTTCCTATGCTGAGCTCTTGGCAGAAGTCTGCAAGGCTGCCAATGGCCTGAAATCGTTGGGAATCAACAAGGGCGATAGGGTCATCATTTACATGCCTATGATTCCAGAAGCCGCCGTGGCTATGCTGGCTTGCACTCGCATTGGTGCGACCCACTCCGTGGTTTTCGGCGGATTCTCAGCGCAAGCGTTGCGCGATAGAATTGAAGATGCAGAAGCGAAGTTGGTCATCACTGCCGATGGCGGTTATCGTCGAGGCAAAGTATTTAATCTGAAAGACAGCGTGGATGAAGCCACTGGGCAAGGTTGCCCAAGCTTAGAGCATGTATTGGTGGTCAAACGCGGTGATAATGACATCGCATGGCAAGCTAAAGATGTGTGGTGGCATGATGTATGCGATGGGCAAAGTGATGCATGCGAACCTGCCATCATTGAAGCTGAACACCCCCTATTCATCCTTTATACTTCAGGCTCCACAGGCAAACCCAAAGGCATTGTCCACAGCACAGGTGGCTACCTTTTGTGGGCACATTTAACCATGCAATACAGCTTTGATTTTAAGCCTGAATCAGATGTATTTTGGTGCACCGCTGATGTGGGCTGGATTACAGGACACTCGTATTCAGTGTATGGTCCATTATCCAACGGTGGCACAACCGTGATGTATGAAGGTACACCCATGTTTCCCGATGCTGGGCGTTTCTGGAAAATTTGCCAAGACCATAAAGTTTCGATTTTTTACACCGCACCCACCGCCATTCGTGCGCTGAACAAAGCAGGTGATGCTTACCCTAATGCTTATGATTTAAGCAGCCTTCGTGTCCTGGGAACCGTGGGCGAGCCCATCAATCCTGAAGCGTGGATGTGGTATCATGAAGTCATTGGCGGTGGTCGCTGCCCTATCGTGGACACATGGTGGCAGACCGAAACAGGTGGACACATGCTCGCGCCCATGCCATTCGCCGTGCCTACCAAGCCTGGCTCTGCCACCCTGCCTTTACCTGGTGTGTTTGCTGATATTGTCGATGAAACAGGTGAGACAGTCGCTGAGGGTGGCGGATTATTGGTACTCACCAAACCTTGGCCATCCATGTTGCGTGGAATCTGGGGCGATGACGCGAGGTTTGTTGAAACCTATTGGCAGGAGTTTGCAGATAAAAATTATTACCTTGCAGGCGATAGCGCGCGCAAGGATGAAGATGGCTATTTCTGGATTATGGGGCGTATTGATGATGTGCTCAATGTGTCTGGGCATAGGCTTGGCACCATGGAAATTGAATCGGCACTGGTATCGCATGATGCCGTGGCAGAAGCTGCGGTGGTGGGTCGCCCTGATGCCATTAAAGGCGAGAGTATCTTTGCTTTTGTGATTCTTAAAGTTGAAGCCAACGAAGCATTAGAACAAGATCTTCGCAATCATGTTGCCAAAGAAATTGGCGCGATTGCCAAACCTGATGTGATTCGCTTTACCAACAGCCTGCCCAAAACACGATCTGGTAAAATCATGCGCCGCCTACTCAGGGACATTGCCGCAGGGCGTGACATCACTTCAGATATTTCCACCTTGGAAGACCAGTCGGTGATTGCGCAACTGCAAGGCAAGGCTCTATCGTAACCAAGCAGGCCGTGTATCGCACACCACTTGCCAATGGTTCAGCAGGTGGTCGTATATATCTTTCTACCTCTGCAGTAATCACACTGCTGCTGCTTGCTTGGCATTTTTCCATTCAAGCAGCAGCACATGATACAGCCATTGCCCAAGTTCGCGCATGGTTGCAAGGCATGAACGCGAGCGCATCCCGTATTCAGTTTCGCTTGCTTCGTGGCGCGCTGACCATTGAAAACATTCATGCAAATGTCCATGGCAAACCTTTACATATTCAATCCATCCTGATGAAGGGAAACCCAGCTTCTGTCACAAGCGCACATCCTTTATTACAACAAATAACCGTTTCTGGCATCCGTTATGACATGCAACAAGAGCTTAAACCCTGGCTGGTTGAACCTGTGCAAATACCCCCATCTTTTATCCATATTTTCCGCCACAGCAAGCAAATTCAAATCTCTTCCGCCCATATCACCAATCTTGCTCCAAACACCCACATCCACATCAGAAACCTGAATGTTTCAGGGCAAAGCAACGCAAGAGAAATATTAGCCAACGGCACATTCAAGCATGATATAACGCACACATCTGGCTCATGGGTGCTGCAAAGCCATATCCCTGAAAACACAGGACAACAAACTGGGAGAATATCAGTAAAATCCCCTATTTTAGCAGCTCATATGCAGTGGTCAGGCGCATGGTATACGCAAAACCTGCGATTCAATGTACAAGCTGAAGATATACCCAGCCAATCCAGTTTATCTGCTCGCTTTCAACAACAAGATCAACAGTGGTTGGGCGATATTCAAGCCAATGCCTGGTTGCTCAAAACCAAACAGTTCCAAAGCCTGATTACAGGACAAATGCAATTTTCAGGAACCGCAAAGACATGGTCTCTCAGCAGTGATAAGCTGTTATGGGAGAACACCATATTGCAACAGTATGACACCCATATTAAACACATGACCACCTATGGGTTAAGCATTAAACAGCCACAAAAACATATCCACATAAAGCGCATGGACTTTTCCGACGCACACTTTGCCCTTCACCCACAACAAACTTTTGCGCCCCCCATTTGGCAGTGGGATATTGATAGCATCAATGTTCAAGGTTTACACCTTGCATACGGAGAACCTGAAAACATCTTGACGCTCCCGCCCATGAACGGAACAGCCTCATTATCTGAAAATACATTAACCATGGATATCTCACAACTGGTTAATGGCACTGAATTCTGGCGCCTGCGCAGCCAAAAAGACAACATCTTCCATATATATGCAAGCCATATTCCCCTGATTCAACTTCGCAGCCTGCTGCCAGAGCCTATACGCAGCCAATCCCATGATATCCAAGGATCGACATGGCTTGAATTGCATGTTGCGCCAACGCAACAATGGCAAACATCAGGTCGCGTTCATATTGATAATTTGGCTTTTGCATCAAAAAAACAGAAGTTTGCAGCACAAACACTGATACTCCATATCCATAAAGCGAATCAAACTGGTGTCATATCAGCAAGTATCAAAGCCAACAAATGGGTAGCACAATTTCCGCTCACACCAAGGCAAGCATGGTCAAGTGAATCACACCTGGATGATTGGTTACAAATACCTTGGAGACTTGATAGTGTGTTGCTGACACAAGGCAAGATTGTTATTGGGTCGAACACCCATACATGGCTTCATCATGCTCAAATCTCCATTCACAACTGGCGATCCCATCGAGAAAGCGTCATACACCTCTCTGCCGATATGGGTATGGCACCACTGACCTCCAGGATAACTCTCCAACGCCATAAAGAAGCCATGCGTTGGCAACATATCACCATTCATATTGACCATGCCAATATGTTTTTTCTTGAAGAGTGGCTACGCATCTCAGGTCTTCCTTATGCTAGCCGAGGGCACTTTAGCTTATCCTTAACAGCACAAAGGAAAAACCAAAGTATTCACGGGGAAGTCAATCTAAAGTTCCACAACTTACAACTGCTTACAGATAAAAACACCACCTACCTACAGCAAATACTCAAGGTGCAATCCATTGATCATTTGCTGCAACACCAAGACATATCCACATCATTTGCTGGTACAGGCGACTGGAGCCTGATAGCTGCCACAGCACTACTGCAACAAGTAAAACAACAAACTGTAACCCGTTCCAAAACTTTCAAGATCTCGCCCACTTCCGAACAACATTTGGGTAGCTTGCGCATCCAACAAGATATGCGTTTATCATTGAATGAACGAACCCGCTTACGCAAACTGGCCAAGCTTATACGCCAACAAACATATAAGGCTATTCACTTGGTTCCCGATATTGGTATATCAACACTCACCGAAGATGCGAAACAGCGCATCATACAAACCCAAGCCGTGATTCAGGCATTTCTGAACAAATACGGCATTGCCCATCAAAATATATACCCCATTCTTCCCCAAAACCAACATCGAAGTACCAATGATATTGCTGCAATCCATATCACCATAATCAAACCACTTCCTCAAGATAAGGAAAAGCTTGCAACACACACACAATCACACTAGAAATCGCAACTCAAAAATGCAGCAGCATATTGTTTGCCTTAATTGAGATTGGCTCGATAGCTCAGTCGGTAGAGCAAGGGACTGAAAATCCCTGTGTCCCTGGTTCGATTCCAGGTCGAGCCACCATCATTGATAAGCCATCCTGCAAAGGATGGCTTTTTATTTGAAGTTACCCCTGTTGAGAGAGCTCACTCGCCAACAAATCACTTTGCTCAAGCACCCGATCCGCTGCCATTCTGATTAAATCGGGTGGGTAGCCATAGCGTTTGAGCAACTTTTTCACCATCAATCGTAGTTTGGCTTTGACATCAGCCCGCTTGTTCCAATCGACAGATGTGTTGTTGCGAATGCCTTCAACGATGCGATGCACCAGTTCACGAATATCTTCCTGCTTCATCAATGCAGTGGAATCATTTTCCGCTAAAATCGAATAAAAGGCGTACTCCTCAGATGTTAAACCCAGCTCATCTGCTCTGCTGTCTTCCAGCTTCATATCCCTTGCCATATCCGACAATTCCTTGATGACTTGCGCCGTATCAATTTGGTTGTTGTGATAGCGTTTAATGACGGATGACAACATTTCCGAGAACTTCTTGCCCTGCGCCATATTCTTTTGCTTTCGCACTTTGACTTCTTCATTGAGCAGTTTGCGCAGCAATTCAAACGCAAGGTTTTTATGTTTCATGTTTTTCACTTCGAGCAGAAACTCTTCCGATAAAATATCTAGCGAAGGGGCTGCCACACCAGCCGCCTCAAAAATATCCACCACGCCATCACTGGCTAAGGCATCATCGACAATTTGCTTGATGGCTGAATCCACCTGCGCATCAGATTTGGCACCCAGCCCACCGTCGGATAAGAACTTATT
>JALSGX010000066.1 GCA_026982535.1 Ghiorsea sp.
CAACCTTGGCTTGCCGCAACCTCTGCGCTGCTGATTTGGGCAGGGCGGCAAGCCAAGGTTGAAAGCATCTACGCCAAGTCATGGATGTGGATCAAAGGTATGTTTTGGGTGTCTATCATTGCATCACTCGCCACCTTACCTCTGATTGGTTATGTCTTTGAGCGGTTGCCCGCATGGAGTTTGCTCGCCAATGCTTTGCTTGTGCCATTATATGCGTTTTGGGTGCTTCCTTTGGCATTGTTGGGCGAGCTGTTTGCGCTTTTGGGTGCATCAACTTGGTCTGTGAATGTTTTTGAGTGGTCAGGGCTTGGTATCGCGTGGGGAAATCAGGTTTTATTGTGGATTCACACTTTGCCAGCAGGTAATTTATGGCTGCGCGGTGATATGCCTTGGATGTATGGAATGCTGACGCTTTTATTCATCATTGCAGGTGTATTGTGGCTCAAGATGAGGCGGCTTTTATCGGCATTGGTGTTGACCTCAGGGCTTGGTGTTTATGCCATGGTGATGCTGGGTGAAGTTGAGGTTAAACAAGCGCAGCTCTATGTTTGGGATGTGGGGCAAGGTTCCTCATCGCTGTTGATGTTGCCCAATTTTAACCTTGTGATTGATGCACCGGGAAGAAGAGAGAGCAAATTTAATGGAGGTACGATTGCGGCACAAAATATGCGATATTTGGGTTTGCTCCATGCTGATGCTGTGGTGCTTAGCCATGCCCAATCTGATCATGCAGGTGGGTTCAAACGCTTAAAATCAAACCTTAATGGTGTGCATGAAGTATGGCTTGCTGATGTGCCGAAAAATCATAGCTATTTTGCTGATGTGGTAAAGGAAACACCTGTTCGCTGGTTAAAACAAGGTGATACATTTGATATTCACGATGAGGCAAAGGCGCAAGTGCTTTGGCCACCGCAAGGTTATGCACCTAGCAATAATAACAATGCTTCTTTGGTGCTTTTAATCACGCTTAACACGGGAGAAAAGCTGCTTTTTTCAGGTGATGCGGAAGCGAAAGTAGAGCGTATGTTGTTGCACGATTTGCCGCAAGTGGATGTGATGTTGATGCCGCATCATGGCAGTAAAACTTCGAGCTCCCTTCCATTTGTGAAAAAAACACAGCCAAAAGTTGTGATCGCACAAACAGGTTATCGCAACCATTATGGTTTTCCAAAGCGTGAGGTAGTGCAGCGGTATGCGGAAATTGGAGCAACTGTTTTGAATACGGCTCAAGGTTTTGTTTTTATGCAACTTCAAGAAGGTAAATAAAATAGGGAAGAAAGAACTGTCTTAAGAAGGGGGAGGGTATCAAGAGACAGTCCTTTCTTCCAGGTCGCTAGACATGAGACTTGTAGCATACATTCAAGCGCTCTGTTGTGACGCATGTCACATATTGAGGAGAATTATACCATCATCAACAAAACAGGAAAAGACCTGCCTAGGGAGGGAGAGGGGAGGTGGCGGCAGGTCTTCATCTTGGTCGTCATTGCAACCGATAAAAGCAGAACCCTGAAATGTTAGGGGGATGTCGCTCTCTGGCTTTAGGTTTCCCCATGAAAGGGAATCACACCACCAAAGGATAGACTTCCATATCAAGTGTATCGGTTCAGCTGATAGGTTACAATATCAACACAATCACATTGTGCTATATGTATCAAGCATTGTTTGTGCCAACAATAAGGTGGTATGAATAATCGTTGTTTTTGCTGTTTTTTTGATGCTGTGTTTGAACTGTTTTAGCAGGCAAAATTGAGCAAACATGTCATTGTTTTGACATTGGTGTCAATGGAGCAGGTGGCTCTCGAAGGTGGTATTTGTGAGGAAGGTCGTACGGGTAGTGGGCAGTTATCCCAAGGATAGCTTTAGCCCAATCAAAATGGTTATGGCTTCGTAACTTCGTTTAATCAGCATATTACCCTTGAGTATTGCCCAATGGCTGCCGATATAACCACCGATAAATGAACCAAGCAATAATACAATCAGCCAATCCCACTTAATATCAGCTAATAATCCCACAGTCGCCGCACCTGTACCATTCCAAAACACGCCCACCATCACCAAAGTGTATGCTATGGCATGTTTATAATCCAAACCAAACCAACGGATGAGGAATAGGGTAACGAATAAGCCTGTTCCTGAAGTCAGCGAGCCATTGAGTATGCCAATGATAAACAACACGAATCCACCGATGATAAACCCGTGCTGCTGCATGTTTTTCGTTTGATAGACTTGCCCCAGATTTGGGCTAAACACCGAGTACACACCCAAACTGATGGTCAACACACCCAATGCGATATGAGCAAGCGTATCTGGAATTTGCACAATGATAAACCCACCAATCACCACACCAGGCAACCCTGAAACAAGCATCAGCAAGGCAAGCTTTCGCTGCAATAAATCTTCTTTGAGATACCGCGCTACAGCTCCTAAGCCTAAAGCAACACTAGCGACTTTGTGGGTTGCTAAAGCAATACTGAAGGGTAGCCCTAACAACAACAGGGCAGGTAGCTGAATCAACCCCGCACCGCCACCAGCCAACGAGGAAAATGTGTTGGCAATCAATGCGATTGTAAACAGTAGGGATTGTTCAAGCATGGTGATTGATTTGGCTTTTACCTTGAAGCACTGCAAGCTATTCCTTGCTGTACACCAGTGTGCACGCAAGGTGGTGGCATTACATGTTTAGCCTATGGTTTGATTGATAGTGCTTTTGTTTTGTTTGTGTGCTGCTGCAATCAATTGTTTTTCTAAAGTTTCCAAGACTTCACACACTTCTTCAGATATATTTTGTAAACGGCTAAATAATGCTTCAGCCTGTTTGAGTTGCTGCGCCTTGGCTTTGGCTTTGCCTCCAAACAGTCGACTAAATGCAGATACATCAGGTTCATCAAATAAAAGTTTGAAGATTTGCATGTAGGTACGATGAAGTTCATCATGTGGCTTTTCTATAGCAGGATATGCGGGAAGATTGCGCAACATTTGTCCTGGACCATAATACCATTTACCAAAGATACAGTCTGTTGGCAACATGGGGATATGTTCTTTATCAACATGAATGCCTGCAATGAGCGCTTCTGCTCGTGCTACCCAAGCTTTATGTGCTGCTCTTGCGTTTCTCAGTTGTGTTACAGCTTCCGATAGTTTCATGCTACACCTCAACTTAATGATGGATACCAACAATTTACTTGAATATCATGTGCCAAGCATAATAAAAGAAAGAATAAAATAAACCACACAATATCAACCATGTTTTGGACGGTGGTAAATATTACGGCATTGTGAGGTAAAGCATGTTAGCAACAAATAGACCTGTCCTGTTTTAGAGCACCAGGGTTGTCCGCTTTGAATTTGTTTTCAGTTATGGCATTTTCATGATCATGGGTTGTTCTACCACTTTGATTTCCTCCTTTGTGATGGC
>JALSGX010000067.1 GCA_026982535.1 Ghiorsea sp.
GATGAAACCGAAACTGTATCTCTAGAAGAATATCAAACCATGGTCATGGCGCGTATGCAAGAGCGCTTCGCATTGATGGATGCCAATGAAGATGGTGAAGTCAGCGAAGAGGAATACCGCACATTCTGGACAGAAACCAAATCCCAATATTATCGTCCGCGCCGTGAATAATTACAGCACCACGAAAGCCAAATCAAAAACATAAGGAAACATCATGACCGTTAAAACCCGCTTTGCTCCATCCCCTACAGGTATGCTACATATCGGTGGCGCTCGCACCGCCCTGTTTTCATGGCTTTATGCTCGCCATTTTGGTGGTGAGTTTGTGTTGCGCATTGAAGACACCGACAAAGAACGCAGCACCGATGAAGCCACCCAAGTCATCCTCGATGGCATGAAATGGTTAGGGCTAGACTGGGATGGCGAACCCATCTACCAAGGCGCACGCCAAGACCAACATATTGCGGCTGTAAACAAGCTGTTGGACGAAGGCAAAGCTTATAAATGTTATTGCAGCAAAGAGAAGCTAGATGCCATGCGTGAAAAGCAGCGTATGGAAGGCAAAAAAGCCATGTATGATGGCACATGCCGTAATCTAAGCGAGCAGGATGCACCCAAAGATGCACCATTCGTGGTGCGCTTTAAGTCACCCGATGAAGGTGAAACCTGGGTCAAAGACCTAGTGCTTGGTGATGTGTGTTTCCCCAATGAAGAATTGGACGACTTAATCATCATGAGAACGGATGGCACACCGACTTACAACCTTGCCGTGGTGGTCGATGATGCGGACATGGGCATTACGCATGTGGTGCGTGGCTCAGACCATTTGAACAACACGCCTCGTCAAATCCAATTGTATCAAGCGCTTGGTTTGAAAGTTCCCGCCTTTGCCCATATCCCGCTGATTCATGGTGCAGATGGAGCGAAGATGAGCAAGCGGCATGGCTCTGTGGCGATTACAGAATACCGCGAGAAAGGTTATCTGCCTCATGCTATGGTCAATTATTTAGCAAGGCTGGGTTGGTCGCATGGTGATGATGAAGTGTTTAGCCGTGAAGATTTAATCCAACATTTCGATTTGGCGCATATTGGCAAGTCGCCATCACGCTTTGACCAAGATAAGTTGGATTGGTTAAACGCACATTGGATAAAAGCATCCGACCCTGCGGATCTGGTGAATCAAGTACTATATTTTATGCAAGATATTGATATAACCCAAGGTCCAAACTTGGTAGATGTGATTCCTGCATTGCAAGAGCGCAGCAAGAACTTGCTTGAAGTGGCAGATGCCGCACGCATGTTTTATGTTGCGCCAACGGAGTACCAAGAAAAAGCCGTGAAAAAGCACTTTAGGGAGACCACTTGGATACTATTAGACAAGTTTATCACTAAAGCTGAATCAGAAAGCTGGTCAGGCGAAGCTGCCCATCAATGGATTGCTGATATTTGTGAAGAGCAAGGTGTCAATATGGGTAAACTTGCCCAACCCATTCGTATATTGATTGCAGGTGTGCCTGTATCACCACCCATTGATATAACCTTGGAACTCTTGGGTAAAAGTGAAGCATTAAAACGCATTCAAGCTGGCATCAAAGTTCTCAAAGGCTAATAGCCCTATGGATGTGTTTGCCGCAAATCCAAGCTTGTACACGCCTCAACTTGAAGTGTCAAAAAGGAAGTTTAGCCTTGCTTTACTGGCATCCCTTGCCGTACATGTTTTTGTGTTATGGCTGATTCAGTTTCAAGAACCATCCGTGCCAATACTTGAGAAAAAAATGCCTCACATTATGGATGTCACCATTCTTGACGATACACAAAGCAAAGTGAAAAACGCACCCAATAATGCCAAGGTGATTGCCAACAAAAACAATGTAGGCAATCAGATGAACGCCCAAGACTCTGTAAACCGCGCGGCAAAATCACCAGCAACCCACCAAGCCCAACCCCAGCCAAAGCCTCTACCATTAACACCACAAATGCCACGCAACCCACCTGTACCGCAGCAGCAACAAAAGGCAAACAATCGCATCATCAGCCGCAAAAATGACCATAGCCCCACCATATTGCCCTCGGACAACAATTTCAAAGAAGAGCAAAAGCATGCATCCAAACCAACACCTGTCATACCTTTAGCCAATCTATTGCCTTCATCTTCCGCTCTTACCCAACTCTCACGCGAGTTTGATCGAGAGCGGCGCATGAAGCAGTTATTGTCCAAGGAGGCCAATATCGGTATCAATACCCGCGAAAGCAAATATGCGCCTTATGCGCAAGGATTAGTGCGCGCGCTGGAGGAGCAGTGGCGGCCTAAAGATGTGATTGTTGCCGAAATTGCTCCCAATGAAAGACAAGTCTTGATGCGTGTTTCCATTGGATTAAGTGGTGAACTGCTAGACATCAAGGTTTTACGCCCTAGCCCTAGCCCTGAACTGAATGACAGCGCTGTACAAGCCGTTTATAAAGCTGCCCCTTTTAATCCGCTACCCAGCTCCTGGGGGCTAGAACGCGCTAATTTCTTTTTCATATTTGAAGTTGTGGAAGATGGCTTTTCCTTCCGCTCACTCTAATTGAAACAACAAGCACCATTGCTGCTCACTTGGTATGCCAAGCATGCCAGAAGCTTACCTTGGCGACACACCACAGACCCTTATCGCATTTGGATTTCTGAAATCATGTTGCAGCAAACCCAAGTCAAGACTGTCTTGCCACGGTATGCCAAATGGTTTGACACCTTTCCAGACATTGCAACACTCGCCGCAGCGCACCCTGATGATGTGTTCAAGCAGTGGGAAGGCTTGGGGTATTACCGCAGGGCAAAGTTCATCCATGAAGCAGCGCAACAAATCATGACAGATTTCAACGGTCAATTTCCTAATGTATTTGAAGATATTTTAAGCCTTAAAGGTATCGGCAGAAGTACAGCAGGGGCAATTTCATCCTTTTGCTTTCAAACCCGCACACCTGTGTTGGATGGCAATGTGAAGCGGGTTTTATCATCTTGGGAAAGTAAAACATTAACAGATAAAGAGCTATGGAACATTGCGCAAGCCTGGATTGACAACGCCGATACACCCGACCTTTGGAACCAAGCCATGATGGAGCTGGGCGCAACATTGTGCGGCGCAAAAAAACGGGCATGTGCACTTTGCCCTATGCAGAAGGTGTGCCAGTCTGCATTTCAAGAGCCCGTCAAAAAGCCTTCAAGCATCAAAGTCAAAGATGTGTATTGGCAGGTGCTGCTCTTTCAGAATAAGCACAACCATATGTGGCTAGAGCAACGCCCCAAACACGGCATTTGGGCAGGGCTTTGGGCACCACCTATTGTTGAACTTGCACAAAAACCTGAAACCAAACCTGATTATATTCACCAACTCACCCACCGCCGCTTACAC
>JALSGX010000068.1 GCA_026982535.1 Ghiorsea sp.
GCGTATATCGGATGTGTTGGGGCAGACAAGGTTTAAGTCTATTGCAGAACTCAAGGAGACAATGAACAAATATGCTAAAGTCTATAACCATCATATTCCACAAAAATCATTGAAGCACACAGCACCTGTTGACGCCATGAAAAAATGGCAGCAAAGTCATCCACACTTGTTTAAGAAAAAGGTTTATAAACAGACGGAACCTGACAGGTATGGCGCATATCAAAACGAAAGACTTTCTTGCCAATGCCGCGTTATTTCAATGCGCAGTGCTTGCTTACAACACCGTGCGCTGGATGGCGCTCGTCAGCGGCGACAAACAACTGATGCAATGGGAGATAGCCAGTATTCGTGCGTTTATGGTGCGTATGGCTGGCAAACTTGTTTGCAGTAGTAGGCAGATGACATTGAAAATACCCACTGAGTTGTTGCACCCCAAGCCTTGGCAAAGCTGGTTAAGGGTTGGCATAACCTGACTTCAAAACTCTAACACCATGATTAAATCGAAACGACTGTTGATATGGCAGTCATGGTTCAGCACGCTCTAAAATCTGGAAGGTACCCTGATGGTGTGCCTGTTTAGACATGAAAACTTCATCACACTGCAAAAACCGAGGAATATGAGTCATCTCTACTAATAGTACACCACCTCTTAATAAGGTCTTTCGTGAAAGTGAGCGCTGAAAATGCCACTTGCAGGATTTAGGTTTATTCCGAAGTAAAAAAGATGTCGCCGAAGTAGGTGGTGGCGGAAAGCCCTGCATTATCGGTGTCCGTCATAATGGCAATTGCATCAATATATTGCTCATCTTTACCAACAATACGTTGCAAATCTTCTTTGATGTTGCGTTTATAATGCTGCCACACACCAAGGTTTGTTTTGCCAGATTCCACGGCAGCCATGGTGGCATTGGATGTGAAAGGGTTATCCCACTTCTCGCCTGTGTGATGCGATGATGACCATACATAATTGAGGGCAATGGTTTTCCAAAAGAAGTAGCCACCATCCACAACCACATAAATGCGGGCAGTGAAATCATCACCTGATTTCTCATTTTCATGGATATTGGGGAAAAAGGATGAAGTTTTCCATGACCAGTTGAGATAAGGCGTTTTGTTCAAATCAATGCGTTGTTCACGAAACAAACCTGATGCACTAGCTTTGCTTTCAGCTTTGAGTACTTGCTGTTTGATTTGTGCATCAAAAACAAAGCTGTATTGGGTTTTACCTTCAAATTCTTTTTCTTCCCAACCGCTAAGTGAGCCTTTGGAAAACTCACCCATATAAAGCGTTGTTGCATTGGCAAGCGAAGGTGAAACAAGCGCAATCAGTGTTGCATATACAATGTTAAACATAAAAACTCCACAATAAGTATTGCGGCATCAGTCGAAATCTTATCACAGTACTTGCATACTCATGTGACACCCTCCCTGAAGTCGCACCGACCATGAGCTTGTTGATCATATATTGAAGTTACCACATGTCTAGTGAGTAAGCTTAGCCCAAGCCTTTTCTAAGCGTTTGATAGAGACAGGTTGCGAGGTTTTTAGGCTGGGTGCAAACAGGGATACACGCAACTCTTCCAAGAGCCAACGAAACTCTAATAGGTTATCCGTGCTTTGGTGGTGTTTTTTCCGTTCAACGATTTCTTGGGTGTAGGTCAACCAAAGCTCTTGAATAGCTGCGGTATGCTCCGCATCTTGCTTCAAATTGCGACCTGCTTTTTCAAGACGAATGCTTGCGGCTTGGATAAAGCGGGGTAGATGGTTGAGCCATTGGTGTGGTGTTTGTGCGATAAAGTTTGCACCCATCAGTTTGTCCATCTGCGCATGAATATCATCCACAACAGGGGTTAAGGCTGCGGCACGAACTGCACGGATTTGTTGCAGCAGGCTTGCGTAAGTTTTTAATGTTTCTAACGCTTGTTCGGCAATGAGGCTGCCTTGCTTCACGACCTTGGCACGACCTTGGTCGAGTAATTGTTGGAAGTCTTTCGCATTGCGGGGATATGTTTCCAAGTCGTCCAAGAACACAGCATCAAAGGTTTTGCTGATGATATGTTCTCGTAAGACTTCGCCTTTGCCAAAACTTGCATAATACAATGCCAATTCTTTTTGCTTGGGCATGTTTTTGCGCAACATATCCACTTGCTGGTGCAGGGTAAGCATAAGTAAACGGCGCAAACCTGTGCGCATAGCTTGCTTGGCAGCAGCTTCACTTTCAAAGCAGGTGATGGCAACGCTGGTTTGCTTGTCCTCCAAGGCAGGAAACAGGGCAATGCTCATGCCATGTTTTTGTTGGCTAATCACTTCAGGAAGTTCGCCAAAATCCCAAGCCGTGATGTTATCTTGGCTGTTAAAATGATGGTGCTTCACCTCTTGCACATCTTCTCTGGCTAGGTGGGCATATTGCTTTTGCAACAGCCCAAGCTTATCGCCTTCGGCAAGTGTTTTGCCTTGTTTGTCCAAAAGCTTAAAGCGCATGGTTAAATGGGCGGGTAAACCTTCAATATTCCATTCATGGCTTGGGATATAAACCCCAGTCATGCGTTGCAATTGCCTTGCTATGGCAAGCAGCAGTGAGCCTTCGCCAAAGCTGATGTTTTCCACACAAGCCCTTGCAAATTGTGGTGCGGGTACAAAGTTTTTACGCAATGACTTGGGTAAACCTTTAATCAGGGCGGTGATTTTTTCTTCCAGCAATCCAGGCACCAGCCATTCAAAGGCTTCTGCTTCAAGCTGCCCCAAAGCCAGAAGAGGAATATCAACAGTGATGCCATCGGCATGATGGCTGGGATCGAAATGGTAGTGCAGCTTGAGTTTTAATTTGCCGATGTGTAAGTGTGTGGGGTACAACTTTTCATCCACTTGATGCTCATCTTTCAGCAAATCTTCCTTGCTTAAAAAGAGTAAACGCGGATTTTCTTTTTCAGCTTGTTTGCGCCACTGTTCAAAGGTTTTTCCACTATAAACATGCTGTGGAATGATGGCATCAAAGAAATCAAAGCGGGTTTGCTCATCGCTCATCAAATCACGACGGCGATGGATGGCTTCAAGGTTTTCAATCTCGGCAAGCACCTTTTGATTGTGTTTGAACCATTTGCCAAAGCTGTGAAACTCGTGATACACCAAAGCATGACGAATAAAGAGCTCGCGTGATACCACAGGGTCGATATTGCCAAAATGGACAGTCCGCCTGCTGATGATGGGCAAGCCATAGAGGGTGATGGTTTCATAGGCGCAGACTTGCGCCCGTTTTTTCGACCAATGCGGCTCGCTGTAGGTGCGTTTGATGAGGTGTGGGGCAAGCTTTTCCAACCACGAAGGGTCAATAGGGGCGATGGTGTGGGCAAACAG
>JALSGX010000069.1 GCA_026982535.1 Ghiorsea sp.
AGCAAAGCTAGTTTCTAAAGCAGGGGCAACACCTGTGCTTTTTCCTTGCACACATATCGAAGTTTTACGTCAGAACATTCAAGATGGCATCAATGCACTATCCCCACTTCCAGCGCAAGATACCGATATTATTTTTAGCAGTCGTAATGGTGTAGAGGCGGTGGCTAAAACATTACCCAAACTTGCTGAAACGCTAGCCAAGTATCGGGTGGTTGCCGTTGGCAAAAAAACAGCACAATCACTAAAAAAACATGGCGTTCAACCCAGTTGGACACCCCAAACCGCGTCACAACAAGGTTTGATTGAGGCTTATCCAGACCACGGATTGCCCAAACATGCCGTATTTTTCCGAGCTAAAGTTGGCAGCGATGACTTGTTAAACTTTTTAGCCAAGCACAATATTCATACCAAGCTTTGTCCTGCTTACGACACACTTTTGAACCCTGAAGCGCAACCAGAGGTGCTGCAACAAATCAAGCAAGGTCAGATTGATGCCGTGCTTTTGGGTAGTGCGCGCACCACTGAATTTTATAGCCAAAAAACCCATTCTATTCCCAATAAAACACAACCCATTGTGGCAGTGATGAGCGAACAAGTGCGAAAAGCCGCTGACAAATCAGGCTTAAATGTGCAGGTTGTCGCAAGTGAGCCAAGTTTTAATGCTATGCTCCAAGGTTTGAATGATTATTTTGCAACACATGAAAAAGGATAAGGCTTATGTCATTTGAGATTACACATCGCCCGCGCCGTCTGCGCAAAACTGCCAATTTGCGCCGTATGGTGAGTGAAACCACGCTATCGGTGAACGATTTGATTTATCCCCTGTTTGTGGATGAAGGCATTGATGCGGCTGTCGAAGTCAAAAGTATGCCCGGTGTGAATCGCATTCCTTTGTCGGATGTGGCAGACATAGTCAAAGCTGTGGAAGGTGCAGGTATTCCTGCGGTCATCTTTTTTGGTATCCCCACTGAAAAAGATGCGATTGGCTCAGGCGGTTGGGATGATGAAGGCATTGTGCAACAAGCCATTCGCGCTGCTAAGGCGGCTTGCCCTAATATGGTTGTCATTGCCGATACATGTTTTTGTGAATACACCGACCACGGTCATTGCGGCGTGTTGCATGGCGAAGAAGTGGACAATGATGTCACACTTTCCAACCTACAAAAAGAAGCTGTCTCTTATGCCAAAGCTGGTGTGGATATTGTTGCCCCATCAGGCATGATGGATGGTATGATTCAAGCCATTCGTGAGGGTTTGGATAAGGCTGGTTTTCAAGACACACCCATTATGTCGTATGCGGTCAAATATGCGTCAGGTTATTTTGGCCCCTTCCGTGATGCTGCAGATAGCACACCAACATTTGGTGATAGAGCGCAATACCAAATGGACCCTGCCAATCGCCGCGAAGCCATCAAAGAAGCCTTGCTTGATGTGGATGAAGGCGCAGATATGTTGATGGTTAAACCTGCACTGGCATACATGGATATTATTCGTGAAGTCAAAGATGCCACGCAACTGCCCATGGCTGTTTATAATGTGTCTGGCGAATATGCCATGGTCAAAGCTGCGGCTGCCAATGGTTGGATTGATGAAAAACGTGTTGTATTGGAAACCATGTTAAGCTTCAAACGTGCGGGCGCAGATATGATTATCACTTACCATGCCCTTGATGTTGCTAATTGGTTAAGTGAGTAAATGATGAACGATAATAAAACCATCATTGATGCCGATAAGGTGGGAGATGCAATGGGCGAAACGCCTGAGTTCTTGGCAGAAGATGAAGCCAAAGAAACACAGCCGAAGAAAAAAAGCAGGCTCAAATTTCATGTGATAATGATGTTGGTACTTGGTGTTGGCACTTGGGCGTTTATAACCTACTCGCCCATCGTCAAACAATGGCAGGCTGATTGGTATGATTTTACCCACCAGTCTAGGGGTGATGCAGCACCAACACCTGCCCCCCAGCCTTACATTGCACCCGAACCTGTGTATGAAGAACCTGAGCCTACCATTATGGATGAAACACCCATTTTTGTAGATGCACCTGAACTAGTACAGGTTGACCCACCCGCTGAAATCGATGCCGAATCCTTGGCGGGTTTAATAGATATGCTTGCATCATTACAAGACCAATTGAGCGCCATGCAAGATAATATGGGTCAAATGTATGCCCAGCAAATGCAACAAAGCAAACAACAAGTTAGTGCCCAACTCTCCACCCTCCTGCACAAAGCTTCCTCCCCCAACAGCAACTTAGAAGAATCGGCAACAGCATGGAAAAGCATCAGCTTACTCCCCATGCTGGATGAAGACCGCCGCTTACAAGCCGAACAAGCTTGGGCTGAACTGCAAGGCTTAGCTCAAGATAGCCAAACCATGCGCGATGAAGTCATCACACATATCCAAACACTGGCTGAAAAGCTGCGCCCAGAAGCTTTAGCAGAAGTGGTTGAATCCGTGGATGTGCTTACCGATGCGTATGCCAATACTGACACATTCCAAACATGGATGGATTGGTTAAAAGAGCAGTATAAGGTGTCCAAAGTTCGTCAACATGCTGTACAATTATCCGAAGACCCGTTTGCCAAACTGAAAGATTTAATCAATGCGCTGGACAAGCTACAACAATCACTCATGCAAGGTGCAGCAACCGTCGATATAGACACCCTTGTTTATCAGCTTGAGCAATATGGTATTTCGACCAGTTTATCAGATGATGTCATCGCGAATATGCAGCAAACACAACAAACGTGGCGCGAACAAGCCCAAGCTTGGATGGAGCAATTATGATTCGTATTGTGCTTGCCCTACTAACCATCGTCGCCATTTTTATTGGCTTGGTATTATTCCCAGACATTGCCAATCAACCTGTGCGCATTGAAATTTTGGGTTGGTTATTTGAAACCCGAACAGGCATGTTTATATTGCTTGTGATTGCTATCATCACCCTGCTTTGGTCATTGCAAAAGACATTCGATTTAAGCATCAATAGCCCACGCCAACTGTGGACACGCTTGCGCAGTGGCAACACAAAACGCCGCGAACTTAGGCTTCAAGAAGCTTTAGCAACATGGATTGATGAAGGCGTTGGCAGCAGCCAAAAGCTACTCAAACGCAGTAAGGGTATTGTTCCTCATTGGCTGCACGAAGCACTGATGATTTGGTGGGATAAGCCCAGCAATCACCCCAACATCCATGATGAAAAAGACACCCCGCTTACCATTGCACTCAAAGCGCGATTGGCAACCGACCCTGAAAATATTCAACATCTAAGCCTTAGTGAGCGTCA
>JALSGX010000070.1 GCA_026982535.1 Ghiorsea sp.
TATGCTGGCAAGCTAGGGTATATGCTTGAACCGCTTGGGTTAGGCTTGACCAGTCTTTTTTAAGCACAGCTTGTTGCACAAGTAAAAGCTTGTCCAAGCATTGTTGGTAGTGGTATGCGCATAATGTTTGCTGTTTATCCTGCATAAGCATGCACCTGTGATACTTTGCTTTGTTTTTGTTGAGCAATCGATTTTTGTTGTTGTTCTAAAGCCAGCCATCCTTCTCGTATGGTTTGGGTCAGTTGCATGGCTTCATCCACAGACTCCGTTGAAAAAGTGCACATACCATCACTCAGGCGTTGAGACAGGTAGGTATAGAGCCTAGATAAATTGACTGCAACATCGCCACCTTGTTTTAAGTCCAAACTTGAAGATAATTCAATAATCGCTTCTAAGGCACGAGAAATATGCTGAGTTTCAGCTTGGATATCATTGGCAATAATTGCAGCCCTTGCTTGTCCAAGTGATTTGTAAAGCACTTCATATGTTAATAAAATCAACCCCAAAGGTCCTGCGCCTTCGATTTGGTTTGCTTGGTATTTTTGATAGCCAACCATATTTCCTCCTTCGCCTTTATGCTTTGATATGAGTATTACCTGCTTGATTATACTTATCGGAAGCTGAAGTAGAAACTTAAGAGGGGTTATGCGACATATTTAGATTAAACTCAAAACGACGCAAGCTGTTGATATACCAAGATAATACCTCGTTTCTGCTGTATTGGATGCAAGGTTTTCGGAGTATTGGATACAAAATGCGTGCATGTTGTTTGAGTTTTACGCAACAAAACAAGGGCAAGTTTTTATTTAGATTCCCCAGCTATCTTTTTGCATTTGCAGCATCAATCTGTTGGGTTAAAAAGTCACCAGTTGCATTGAGTGAGTTCATGGCTTGTTCCATGGCGAGAAATGAACGAGTAAGGGTTTGCCTTTGTTTTTCAAGCTGGATATTGAGGTCATCAATGCGCTCAGATAAGGATGTATAGGTCGATTCAGAAGTCAGTATGCTGTTCTGAATGAGACCAGTAAACGGGTTGGAAAACAAGTCCAGCATACCATCAAATGATGCCGCAATGCCAATGCCAATATCCATGTTGGCAGTTAGTGGTGGCGTTGCATTGCCGCTATATAAAATTGCTATGCCTTCAGCTCCTCCTGATGAACCGACCAGAACTTGCCCGCTTCCAGTGGTTGCTTCGCCATTGATAGTACCAGCAATATCAGAGCCTACGATGGATGTGCCAGCAGTGTCTGCAATGCCCAAGGCTGAGGCACCACTGATGTTAAAACCTTTACTTGCACCGTAATATTTATGCTGAATAGTGACAAAGTTGCCTGTAGATACAGCTTCCAAGCTCATGGCATAGCGACCTTCAGTGCTAAGTGGTGTGGCATCTGTACCAAAGTTTAGTGCGCCATCTGAGCTTAGTGAAACAGAAAGTTGGCTATCACCTGGGGTATTATCCGTGACGACGATGCGACCAGAGGTGTCTATGCTTGCTGTTACTTGTTGGTTAAAAGCGGATTGAATAGCGGACAACAAGTCGGAAATGGTATCTTGATTCTGATCAATAATGGTAAAGCTTTGATGAACCGCTACGCCTGTCCGGTTGGTTCCAGTAATGGTAATCGTTTCGCCTGTTAATCCGCCAATATTAGCCAAGCTTGTGCCACCATTGGCTGCCAGAGAGGTGGTGTTGTCAATCAGTGTTTGGTCAAACACACGGGTTTCCGTGGAGATACGGCTAAACTCATTGTTCAGCTTGGATATGATGGCGCTTTGGTTATCACCAGCTAACAAATTGATGCTGGCTTGGCGCAAGTTGCCATCCTCTATAATATTGATAGTTTGATTACTAGCTAAACTGGTTGTGACAAGGTCGATATTACCAGTGGCTGTTGCTTTTGTGGCACTTTGGCTGATATGAATTGCATAGCTACCTGAGACTGTGTTTTCACCTGCTGACAAGAATTGCATTCCTGGTGTTGTTGAGCGACCCTGAGCGACAAACACATCACGCACGGCATTGCTGTCGTTGTTTAAGAAGTTGGTAAATAAATTATCATTAATACTTAATACACCATATTCATCAGGTTCAATACCAATTTTGACGAGAGAATTACGGTCTGATGCCAAGCCGGGAACAGTTTTTAATAGCCCTGATGACAAACTGTTTTGGATGGAGGTAAGCAATGGCTCACCTGCCAAAATACCATTTTGTCCTGTGGTTTCATCCACCGTAAATTGATTGTTTATAAAGCCATAAACTGCATTATAGCTATCGACAAACTTTTGCACTTTATCACGCAAGTCTAAGGTATCTACACCAATGGTCATATTGACAGTGGTTGCAGGGTCAGCTTGCTTGAGGGTAAAGGTTAGCCCTGTAATGGCATCACCAATGGTATTGCTGCTGCGGGTGATACTAAGACCATCAATGGTGACAATGGCATCTTGGGCAGGCTGTAACACTTGAATGGCATTGCTCTGACCAGAAGAGCCTATCTGTAAGTTGGCTAAGGGGCCTGTTGCATCCAAGTCTGTGCCAGAAATGGTAAAGCCTGCTGCGCCTGTTGTGTTAGCTGCAAGAACAAGCCTAAAGTCAGCGTCAGCAACTTTGACAACAGATGCTGTGACACCTGTTGAAGCTGTATTAATTGCATTGGCAATATCTTTGAGTGAATCAGCAGCGTTGACAGTAATGGTTGTTCCATTAATTTGAAATGAACCAGAAGATAAGTTTAGTGAAGTATTTGCATCAGTAATGGCTGCGCCTGAAGCATCTTTGACCGCAGAGCTTGATGATGAACGCGCAGTTGTTGCCAGCTGTTGGACAACAATAGCGTGGTTGCCTGATGTTACAGAGTTATCACCTGCAACATCCAAGAGGTTGGATGCAGGTACAGTGGCATTGCTGCTATTAAGGCTGGCTGTGTATGAAAAGAATGTGTCGATATCGCGCATGGATGCGGATAGTTCTTTGAAGTTACGAATCGCAGCATTGAGCTCATTAAAAGCTGCTTGTTTGTTTGTTTCAGCAGCTTGCTTCTTTTCAAGCTGACTAATTTCATACTTCTGTAAACCCAGAAGTTCTTCAACAGCAGCACTCGTATCAAAGCCTGCAACAATACCTGACAAACCTGTAATGCTGGCCATTAGGCTTTTCTATCCAAGAGCAAGCCAATCATTTCTTGCATGGCCAGTTTATGTTTAATGAAATCTTTAGAAGGCACTTCACGAATGACTTCACCGCTTTGTTTATCGGTGACCA
>JALSGX010000071.1 GCA_026982535.1 Ghiorsea sp.
CATCCAAAGAAGTTGGTCCTGCCCTATTTTTCTCGCTGTTAATCATCACGGTATCTTTCTTGCCTGTGTTTACCTTGCAAGCGCAAGAAGGACGTTTGTTTGCACCGCTCGCCTTCACGAAAACTTACGCCATGGCAGCGGCAGCGATTTTAGCCGTCACCCTTGTACCTGTGCTGATGGGTTTACTTATTCGCGGTAAAATACCCAGCGAAGAGCATAACTGGCTGAATGTGCATTTGAAAAAACTGCATAAACCCGTGTTGTTGCTAGCGATGCAATGGCGCAAAGTTACGCTAATCATTGCCGTGGTTGTGCTGGCTGTGACGGCATATCCTGTGATGAAAACAGGTTCAGAATTTATGCCACCGCTGGATGAGGGTGACATATTGTATATGCCGACCACATATCCTGGTATATCTATCACCAAGGCCAAGGAATTATTGCAGCAGACAGATAAAATCCTTGCCACATTCCCTGAGGTGCATCATGTGTTTGGTAAAGTAGGGCGCGCTGAAACTGCGACTGACCCTGCTCCACTTTCCATGATTGAAACCACGATTCGCCTCAAACCGAAAAGTGAGTGGCCAAACCCTGATAAAACCACCAAAGAACTGATGAGTGAATTTGATGCTGCCATCAAGTTCCCAGGGGTAGCCAATGCGTGGACTTATCCCATTAAAACGCGTATTGATATGTTGTCCACAGGTATCAAAACACCCATTGGTATCAAGGTATCAGGTCCTGATTTGAATGTATTGGAGAAAGTGGCGGGTGATATTGAGAATGTACTCAAAAACCATCCCGATACGCTTTCTGTCTTTGCTGATAAAGCTGCGGGCGGTTATTACCTTGATTTTGATATCAAGCGTGAAGAAGCCGCACGATATGGTTTAACCGTGGGCGATATTCAGGATGTGATTCAATCTTCGATTGGTGGCATGAATGTGAGTGAAACGGTGGAGGGGCTTGAACGGTATCCCATCAATGTGCGTTATCCGCGTGAATTACGCGATAATATGCAAGCGCTAAAGCGGGTACTGATTACTACACCGACTGGCGCGCAAGTTCCGCTTTCATTGGTTGCAGACTTAAGCCTGCGCCGTGGTGCGCCTGTGGTAAAAACAGAAAATGCCACGCCCAATGCTTGGATTTATGTAGACATCACCACATCAGATATTGGTAGCTATGTGAAAGAAGCCAAACAAATGGTTGCCGAGCAAGTCAAGCTTCCAGCAGGCTATGTATTGGTGTGGTCGGGTCAGTTTGAATACATGGAGCGTGCTAATGCTCGGCTTAAGGTAGTGATTCCGATTACCCTGCTCACCATTTTCTTATTGCTGTATTTCAATTTTAGAAACTTCACTGCCCCCGTCGTGGTGATGTTATCCATTCCTTTCGCGCTGGTGGGCGGCTTCTGGCTGGTGTGGTTCTTGGGTTACAACATGAGCGTAGCTGTCGCCGTTGGTTTTATTGCGCTGGCAGGGGTGGCGGCTGAAATTGGCGTGTTGGTGATGACTTTTATCGACCAATCGGTAGCGAAATTAAGAGATGAAAAAGGTGGGCAACTATCTGCTTCTGACATTGCGCAGGCAGTTGTATCAGGCACGACCCAGCGCGTGCGCCCCATTGCCATGACAGCCACCGCAATCATTGCCGGTCTTATCCCGATTATGTGGGGCAGTGGCACAGGTTCGGATGTTATGCAACGCATCGCCGCACCCATGATTGGTGGCATGGTGACAGCCACATTACTCAGTTTGTTGGTCTTGCCTGTGATTTATGGCTTGGTCTTACAATGGAAAGAAAAACATATAAAACAAGGAGAAGAAACATGAGATATACAAAAATGATGATGGCAATTTTGGTGGTTGGATTATTAACACTTAATGGCTGCATGTTGAAACATGTCTTTAGTGATGATGAAGGTGGGATGAGTGGGCATGAAGGAATGCCCATGCACGGCATGATGCACTCAGACGATGAAGACGAATGATGGAACAGGAGAACACAATGAAGGCAGTTATGACGAGTATTGCAAGCATGATGATTGTTGGTCTTATAACGCCAGCTCAGGCTGGGGAAGGGCATAATATGAGCACGCATACGCAACACCAACATACACAACATGAGATGAGTCACCATGATATGGCGATGGATCAATCATCTTCCATGTTTTTAGAGAAAAGAGAAGTCGATGGTTACACGGTGAACTTCCACATTATGCCAGCCAAAGATGGCATGGGGCACGGTGGTTCGCACAACTTGATGGTGAAAATTGAGCAGGGCGGCAAAGCGCTGACGGATGTGGTTATCAATTCCAAAGTGTTTCATCCGAATGGCTCATCAGAGACCAAAATGCTGATGAAAATGGGCGATTGGTATATGGCAGGTTACGATCTTGGTCATGCAGGTAAGCATGGCATCATGATTTTATTCAAAACAGCAGATGGCAAAAAACATAAAGCCAGCGTGTATTATCAAGAGGAGAAGTAAGATGGATAGAAGAGCATTTTTGAAAACCAGTGGTGCAGGTTTAGCAGGGCTAGCAATTACATCTTGTGGTGGCAGCAGAGGCATGATGAGCTCAGGCTTACAACCTTCACTGAATACAGGTGTGTTTCAACGCCCATTTTTTACGCCACCCGAATTGCTGGGCACAGTTGACCCTAATACAGGCAATAAGGTGTTTAACTTAACCATGCAAACAGGAACCAAGCAGTTTACGGGGCAGGGGGCAACCAATACCATGGGTATCAATGGCAGCTATCTTGGTCCAACGCTTAGGGTAACCCAAGGTGATGTGTTGAACCTGAATGTCACCAATCAAATAGGGCAAGAAACCACGCTGCACTGGCATGGTATGCGTCCACCTTCGGATATGGATGGAGGGCCACATCAGGTTATTGCGCCCAATGCAACATGGCATGCTACCTATACTGTTGATCAACGGGCATCAACCAATTGGTATCACCCGCATCCTCATGGCACAACTGCAGCGCAAGTCTATGCAGGCTTGGCTGGTATGATGATTGTGGATGATGTAGAAACAGCAGACCTAGACTTGCCCAAGACCTATGGTGTCGATGATTTTCCTGTTGTAGTACAAGACAGGGATATGAACGCTGATGGCACATTCTCGTACAGTGCCACACACATGGAAGTGATGCAGGGGAAAAAAGGAAACACCATTTTGATTAATGGGGTGATTGACCCTGTGCTTGATGTACCTGCTAAAGAGGTACGGCTGCGCTTGTTAAACGGTTCCAACTCCCGTATTTATAATTTTAGTCTTTCCGGTGGGCTAAGTTTTAAACTTATTGCGACAGAACAAGGGTTGTTAGCGGCGCCTATAAGTTTAACCAGCATCACGATGAGCCCTGGTGAGCGTGCTGAAATTGTTGTGGACTTAACGAGTCAGCTAGGTCAGCAGTTTACCTTGAATGACATCAACACAGGTTATGCTTTATTTCAACTCAATGTGAGCAAAGCAGCGACCGTCGCAACCATCACACCAAACACACTGTCTACGAGTTTGGTTCCCCTTCAGCGCAATCAGGCTGTGCGCACGCGCCAATTTATTTTATCTATGGGGCAAGGCAAAGTGTATATCAATGATAAGCAAATGGATATCAACCGCATTGATGAGGTGATGACACTGAATCAAATTGAGATTCTGGATATTCAAAATACATCCAATATGGATCACAACCTGCATATTCATGGTGTATATTTTCAATTACTCTCACGAAACGGGGCTTTGCCCAAAGCTTTTGAGGCGGGCTTAAAAGATACGGTGTATTTGCCGCCCAATTCACGGGTAGAAGCCATTGTACAGTTTAGCAAAGCAACCATTGCGGGTGCGCCGTATATGTATCACTGCCATATCTTGGAGCATGAAGATGCAGGGATGATGGGGCAGTTTACTGTGGCTTAAAAGGTGAAAGGTTTAACGGAGGTGTAGCATGAAGATCGACCCAGTATGCGGAATGGAAGTGACACCAGATAAAGCACGATATACAAAATACCATGAGCAAGACTGGTTTTTTTGTAGTAAAAAATGCGAACACAAGTTTGAGGACAATCCTAAGCAGTACACGCTCGACCCTGTTTGTGACATGTTCGTTAAACCTGAATCAACCCACCGTGCAATGTATGCTGATAAGGCATATCGGTTTTGTAGTGAGAAATGCTTAAGTAAGTTTACAGAAAGCCCCGAAGTTTACTTGGGCAAACATGAAAACTGCGAGCATCAAAAAGCTCCAGTTTTCGATGCTGAAGCAAGTGGTGGGCAATATACTTGCCCGATGCACCCTGAAGTGGTTAGCGATAAACCTGGTTCTTGTCCGAAGTGTGGCATGGCTTTGGAGCGAATGGGGGCACCAGTCAATCATGAGAAAACAGAATATGTTTGTCCTATGCACCCTGAAATTGTGCGTGATGAACCAGGCGCTTGCCCGAAATGTGGTATGGCATTAGAGCCGCGTACGGTATCCGCAGAAGAAGATAATGCCGAATTGGATGATATGAGTCGCCGCTTCAAAGTCAGTGCGGTATTATCGATTCCCGTATTTATTTTAGCAATGGTAGCGGACCTGGCACCATCTTGGCTACCATCAGGTTTGCACATGAGCACCGTGCAATGGATTGAGTTTGTCTTGGCAACGCCTGTGGTTTTATGGGGCGGTTGGCCATTTTTTGTTCGTTTTGTGCAATCCATCAAAACTTGGAACCTTAACATGTTTACCCTGATTGGTTTGGGGGTAGGTGTGGCATGGTTATACAGCATTGTGGCATTATTTATGCCAAGTTTGTTCCCACCGATTATGCAAATGGAAGGTGGGCTTGTTGATGTGTATTTTGAAGCTGCGGCAGTGATTACAACCTTGGTCTTATTGGGTCAGGTGTTGGAATTGCGTGCGCGTTCACGCACCAATGAAGCCATCAAACTATTGCTTGGCATGGCTCCGAAAACAGCGCGTTTGGTGAAAGATGATGGTACAGAAATCGATGTGCCTATGGAAGATGTGCAAGCTGGTGATGTGCTGCGTATTCGCCCCGGTGAAAAAGTGCCCGTGGATGGTGTGGTTATCGAAGGTGAAAGCCTTGTGGATGAATCCATGGTGACGGGCGAGCCTGTACCCATTGAAAAGTTTGCAGGTGAAAAACTCATTGGTGCCACCGTCAACGGCAATGGTTCGATGTTGATGCGTGCTGAGAAAGTGGGCGCAGATACCTTGCTTTCCCAAATTGTAAACATGGTTGCTGATGCCCAGCGCTCACGCGCACCGATTCAGAAAATGGCAGATACAGTGGCTGGTTATTTTGTGCCAGCGGTGATTGCTGTGGCAGCGATTGCTTTTGCTGTTTGGTATATGTGGGGTCCTGAACCCAAGTTGGCGCATGCCATGATTAATGCTGTCGCCGTGCTCATCATTGCATGCCCATGTGCCTTGGGGTTGGCAACGCCCATTTCGATTATGGTGGGTACAGGGCGCGGAGCAACGGCGGGTGTATTGATTAAAAATGCAGAAGTCTTGGAAATCATGGAGAAGGTCAATACCGTGGTGGTGGACAAAACGGGTACACTGACTGAAGGTAAACCCAAGCTTACTACAGTGATTGCGACAGGTGATATGGCTGAGAATGGTGTGTTGATGTTAGCTGCCAGCATGGAGCGCGCCAGTGAACATCCATTGGCGGCTGCGATTGTCGCGGGTGCAGAAGAAAAAGCCTTAAAACTGCAAGACACCAAAGATTTTGCCGCCATTACGGGCAAAGGTGTGCAGGCTGTGGTTGGTGACTATTTTGTATTGCTGGGCAATGCGGGTTTGATGCAAGATAATGATGTTGCGATTGCGGATGTGAGCCAACAGGTGGAAAAACATCAACTGGCGGGTGAAACCGTGATGTATGTGGCAGCAGATGGCAAATTGGTTGGTTTGATTGGTGTGTCTGACCCGATTAAGGCTTCCACGCCAGCAGCCATTCAAGAGCTGCATGATGAGGGCATTGAAGTGGTGATGCTGACTGGCGACAATCACAACACAGCCAAAGCCGTCGCCGAAAAACTTGGCATAGATCGTTTTGAAGCCGATGTGTTGCCCGACCAAAAAGCCAATGTTGTTAAAGCATTGCAAGGCGAAGGCAAAATTGTGGCGATGGCAGGTGATGGTATCAATGATGCACCAGCACTTGCGCAAGCCCATGTCGGCATTGCGATGGGCACAGGCACGGATGTGGCGATGGAATCAGCGGGTGTGACGCTTATCAAGGGTGATTTGACGGGCATTGTTCGCGCACGCCGACTATCTGCGGCAACCATGAAAAATATCCGCCAAAACTTGTTTTTTGCTTTTGTTTATAACTCCGCAGGTGTACCGATTGCAGCAGGTGTACTCTACCCTGTATTCGGGCTTTTATTGTCGCCAGTGATTGCGGCTGCTGCCATGAGTTTTAGCTCGGTATCAGTGATTGTGAATGCGCTTCGACTAAAAAACGCAAAATTATAAAGGAGTATCGTATGCGTAAATATATTTGGGCGGCTGGTCTGATGGCACTGCTTTTTTCATGGGCAACATATGCCCAAGCCACTGAGGTGGTGATGTATAAAAATCCAAGTTGTGGTTGTTGCAGCGCTTGGGCAAAGCATATGAGAGCTGCAGGTTTTACGGTGAAAGAGTTGCCGCGTGAAGATATGGCGGCAGTGAAAGAAAAGTATGGTGTATCGGCGGGGTTAGCATCATGTCATACGGCGATTGTGGATGGTTATGTGATTGAAGGGCATGTACCAGCATCAGATGTGAAGCGTTTGCTGAAAGAGCGTCCACAGGTTGTTGGGTTAACAGCACCGGGTATGCCGATGCAGTCTCCCGGTATGCAGGCAGAAGGTAAACAACCTAGAAATTATGATGTGTTGGCTTTTGACCAACAAGGTAGGGCTAAAGTTTATCATAGGTATGAGTAGGGTTGTAACAGGTCATATGGCTGGTTGGTTTTGCGTAAGTATTTAGCATTAAAAGTTGGGCTGCTATTAAGCCTTATTTTCTTTCTGGTGGCAGTTTTTGGCTGGGACTTACTCAGCGATATGCGGCATTTGCAGCAAGAAGCGGCGGTTGTAGAAAACAGTAACCACCAAAGCCATGATTTACATGCTATTGAAATGGGTGTGTACCGCAATATTAAAGTGGTGAATGACTTTCTTATTACGGGTGACCATAGGGCTGAAAAAATTTTTCATCAATATCAACAAAAGCTTGTAAACATGATTGAACAATATGAAACAGCATACCAAGACAGCAGTTTATCGGACTTGATGCAAAGTGTGAAAAACATCAAAGGCATTGCAGAAAAGGTGTTTGCTTTGCCGTTTGCGACAGAAAATATGGAAGGCCCCATCTTTATTGATGAGATTGCTACAGAGGCAAAACAAGCGGTTGAGCATCTGACCCGTAAACACCATGCTTTAGATGCACAAGTGAATCAAGCTATGCAAATGATGGCGGGTTTACGAATGGATATGCGCCAGGAAACCGTTGCTTTGATGCTGGTTTTATTGCTGAGTTTAAGTTTTTTAGCTTATTTTATTTATAATCAAATGGTACACCCACTTGTACAAATGAAAAAGGCAGTACAGCGCGTTGGCGAAGGTCATTTTGCAGTGCATTGTACGGTAGCTTCAGAAGATGAGATTGGTGAGTTAGCTAGAGCTTTCAATACCATGGGCGAGGCATTGCAAGAACGGGAGCAAAAGCTAAATCGCATCCGAAGTTTGGCTGCGCACCAAGAAAAAATGAATGCTTTAAGTGTGATGTCGGCAAGTCTTGCCCATGAAGTGGGTAACCCTTTAGCTTCGGTAGGTATGTTGCTCCATATGGCAAAACGCAAACTGGAGCAACAAGATACACCTGCTGTTGCTTCACACCTAGCCTCTGCTGCAAAAGAGACTGAGCGTATGGAGCGTATTATCCAAACAGTGCTGGATTTTGGTCGGCATGAATTTGATATGCGGTTTCATGCCTTTGATGTTAAACCTGTGATTGCTGATGCGGTGAAATTGGGGCAAATGTCCCCTCAGCATAAACGGATAGCGATTCATATCAGTGAGGACGCTGAGATACCTTTGGTGTATGCATCGAGCAGTATGCTGATGCAGGTGTTGATGAATGTGATTCACAATGCGTGTCATGCCTGCCGTGAAAGTGGTGAGGTACATATTCATACGCTTCAACAAGGTGATGATGTTATCATTGATGTGTGTGATACTGGGCATGGTATTGAACAAACGATACGAGAGTCGATTTTTAACCCTAGCGTGACCACCAAAGAAAAAGGGGAAGGGACAGGTTTTGGTTTGGCTATCAGTAAAGAATTGATGGATGCCATGCATGGCACATTATCACTGCGTGAACATACAAAAGAAGGAACATGTTTTCGTATAAGTGTGCCCATTTCAGAACAAGGTAAAGGTGTGTCATGAAGTTATTAGTGGTTGAAGATGAGCAGTATATTCGCCAAGGCATTGTAGAGCTTTTACGGGAAGAAGGTTTTGATACTACCGAGGCTGCAACGGTTACCGAAGCATTGGCATGTATAGAGTCTGGGACGATTGATGCGGTATTGTGTGATAACTTTTTACCTGATGGTGAGGGGTTTGATGTGTTGCGTGCGCTTGAGGGTTCGGGCATTGCGCTTATCTTAATGACAGCATTTGGTAATCGTGAATTGGCTTCGCGTGCTTTTGCTGCAGGTGCGTATGATTATGTTGCCAAACCGATTCGTTTTGATGAATTGCTCGCAAGGTTACAGCGCTTGCAAGAGAAGCTGCTTTTACGAGAAAAAGTGAGTGAAAGTGAGCAAGTTGTGCAACATCAAGGTGAGTTGGCAGTGCTTGGTTCATCAGAAAGTATGCAGGCAGTGCAACACTTGATTCAAAAATCCAGTGCTAGTGCAGTGCCCGTGTTACTGCAAGGTGAAACGGGGGTTGGTAAAGGTGTTGTTGCAAGGTTGTTACACAGTTTATCCAATCGTAGTGCGCAACCTTTTGTGCGTATTAACTGTGCCGCTATTCCTGCTGAGCTTTTAGAGTCGGAGTTGTTTGGGCATAAAAAAGGTGCGTTTTCGGGTGCAGATAGTGATAGAAAAGGTTTGTTAACCACGGCAGCTAAAGGTACGCTTTTTATGGATGAGTTGATTGAGTTGCCTATGGCGATGCAATCAAAACTGTTACATGTGTTTGATGAAAAGAGTTTTCGCCCAGTGGGAAGTGATGAAGAATTGCCATTTCAGGCAAGAGTCATTGCGGCGAGTAATGTTGATTTTGAACAAGCAGTGGCAGAGGGGCGTTTTCGCGAAGATTTGTATTTCAGACTTAATGTGATGAAAATCAATATTCCCGCATTGCGTGATAGGGGTAGTGATATTATACCACTGGCGCACCGCCTACTTGATCAAATTTGCCAAGATTGGAGCAGACCAGTGCCAGCATTGACACCTGAGCAAGTCTTGTGGTTAGAAACGCAGCCTTGGTATGGCAATGTACGGGAGTTGAGGAATGTGTTGGAGCGGGCATTGTTGTTGGGCACAGATGATACATTGCTTTTCTCAGATATGGGAAAAGCACAGGAGTCCCATGAATTACCGTTGGTTGAAGCCTGTCATATCTATGAAAAACAGTATATTGAACACATGATTCAGCGTTGTGGTGGTGATAAATCAGCTGCAGCGAAGAAGTTGGGCATCGGTCTTTCAACTTTATACCGTAAACTTGATGTATAAGTTCCCACATATGGGATGTCGTTGCCCGCAATTTCTCAGTATTGAGAAATAAAGATATGGTAGTTCAGGTTCTTAATTTATATAAGTCATTGATATTTATATAATTTCTATTTGTTTTTGTAGGTCGTTCAGGTAATGCCAAGTTTGGCTCTCATGTTGCTCTCTTTGGGTATGACCGCTGGCACGAGCTCAGCAAACATCCTTTAAGGAGAGGTATCCCTATGAAAAAAATATTATATACATTAAGTGGTTTTGCCATGTTGGCGGTGGGTAGTGCTGCACTGGTGCCAAGTGAAGCCGAGGCATTGCCTGTGTTTGCGCGAAAATATGGCATGTCTTGTAACTCTTGTCATACCATGTTCCCACAATTATCGAAAATGGGTGTAGCTTTCCGTGAACGCGGCTTCCGCTTTGAAGAAGGCCGTGGTGATATTGATAGCCAAGATGAAAGAGGCGCAAACTTTGATGCAGGTGATAATGCAGTATTCGCATCCTCATTCCCGTTCACTGTGCGTACACAAGTATTATACAGTAATGCAGCACCGATTACAGATAGCAATGATGTCGTTGTGATGCCAGGTCATCGCCCTGGTATGCTTGATGGCGCAAAAGATAATGCGAAAATTGGTAATGGTGAGTTTGGTTTAATTACAGCAGGCTCTTATGATAACTTCTCATGGTGGATGGATTCCAGCCTTCTTGGTGGCATTGGTATGTTAGAAGGTATCTATTATGTGAATGACCTTGTAAAAGTACGCTTTGGTCGGGTGCAAAACAATGTGGGTTATGGTATGACGATGATGTCCAAACGTCCTCTAGGTTATGGCTGGGCTGATGCTGCACAAATGGCAGGTGGTACGATGCTGATGATGGTTGATGGTGTGAGTGTACACGGTACAACCAATGGTGATTCAGGTGTAGGTACATACTACAATGTGAGTTATGGTCTTACAGGCAAGGATGCTGCAGGCAATAAAATGTCTACAGTATATGGTCGTGTAGCCCAAGAAATCATGGATAATCATATCGTGGGTGTTTATACCTATAAAGCGACCAACTATACCAGTGATGTGTTTGGTGGTGAGGCGGCTATGCTTATGGCAATGGGTGCACCAGGTGCGACCAATGCAAATCCTATGACATTCAGTGATGTCACACGCTCAGGTGTTGATTTTGCGATGAACTATGGTGAGCCCTTACAAGCTTGGGGTGCATATACCGTGGGCAATCAAACCAATCCACTGACCAATACTAAATTAGATGTTACTGCTATTACGCTAGGTACAGAGTGGATTATGCAAGAAGGTTGGATGCTTGGAGCAAGATACAATTCCAGCAAAGTTGATTTGCAAATGTTAACCAATGCGGTTTTAAAACCTGCAGCAACAACGCATACAACATTGTATGGTATCCACCAAGTGGCTGAAAATGTGCAAGCTATTTTGTCATATACAAGTAGTAAAAATGTTGTTGAAAGAATGGGAGCAGCAGGTGGTGCGACCAATGCAACATTGGCTGACTTTAATACTGCAATTTTAGCTATTGATTTCGCGCTCTAATAACAACAGGCGTAACTAAAACGACGAGGAGGGCATATTTGCCCTCTTTTTTCATGGAGTTTAAAATGAATGTATCAATTTTGAGTACGGTTAGACACGGCATAATTTTAGGTATTGTTGCTTTAATCATGGGTGCGTTGTGGGCAGCATACATGGCGACAAACCATGAGAGGTTGCACGGCGCATTTGAAGCGCAACAGGCGACGATTCAGCTTAAATACAAACAAAAAATGATGAAAGATATGAGTATGGATGATATGTCAGGCATGGGGCATGAGCATGGTGTGGATGTTGGTGAAAATCACCATGGTGAGAAAGCAGAGGCTGGTCATAACAATCATAAGGAGGATGGTGGTCATGCGCATGGGGTAAATAAACAACATTCACATTCAGGCTCGCTTGCCAAAGATGCCATGCAGCGTTTATTGCGTGGGCATATTCATGCCATGGGTTTGGGAGTGTTGGTATGTGTGCTTTTGCTTATCGTTGCGTTCACATCCCTTAAAGATGTATGGAAAAAAGTATTTGGGCTTACATTTGGTTTGGGCGCAGTGCTTTATCCGCCAGCTTGGGTGATGATGGGATTTCGCACGGTTGAACTTGGACCAGAGGCAGCAGAAGCCAGTATTATGTGGCTGTTTGGACCAGCAGTTGCGTTGTTGATAGGTTCTATGGCTGCGCTGTTGGTTGTATTATTGCTTGAACAGTTTGGCTTAAAGGATAAAAGCTTATTTTCTTGGGCTTTTGATTAATTGTGCAGTAAAAAGATAGTGAAAAGCTATTTGTTATTAGGCCCTGTTTCCTTAGGCACAGGTTTGATGGTTGGCAACTTGGTTCCTCTGGCGTTTATCGTCGGGGGGCGTTGTGTCGAAAAAACTTACACTTGTTTGAAGCAGGCGGGCTAACACCTTACTTCCATCGAAGGTGCGATTTTAGTCGCACATGAACTTATCATAGGGTGCTGTGGGTAAGTGACATGAGTAATTGTTTGCTTCTAAGAGGCCATAATTTGAAAGGGGGATATGTGGGGTGAAAAAAGTGTTTGTGAAAGTAAATACTCTCATTTTCACTTCGCCACATGTTGATTTCCATGGCGAACAATAAACATAAACAAAAGGTGGGCGAGCAGAGGCAGCAACAAGTGTTGTCTGCGATTGACCGCATTGCAGGCAGAAATGAATTGCCATTTCTGACGACACAAAAGGTATCCAAAGAATCTAAAATTTCGGATGGTGTTTTGTTTCGGCATTTTTCATCCAAAGAGGCGATGTTATCATCGTGGGTGGAGCAGCGAACCATGCAGTTGCACAACCTTATTGTGTCTATGCCTGTTGGTAAGAAGGGCTTACGCTACTTTCTTAAAGAGTTGTTGCGTAACCAAGCTTTGCTTACATTTGTATGTTGCCACCCCATGGATGTAGCCTATTTGCGCTTAAGCTTAGAAACCTCGCGTCAAGAGCTCTGGCAGGTGCTGTATGCACATATTCATTTATTGGCAGATAAACCAAGCAATGTATCGGTTGAAAGTTTAACTGACCATTTATTTCAATGTATTTATCGCGCATGGAATCCGAATAATCCTCGCCGAGAGAAACAAAAGGAGAAACTTATGACCCAATTACCGTGGGATACACAAAGTACGGGAGAGGCAGCCTTGCCCGATAAAGCTGTATTACAACGCTTGGCATTAAATGATAGTGGGTTTGTTTTTGACCCTGTCAGTGGCTTGAGTTTTACAGCGAATTCAGTTGCCTTGTTTGTTTTACGGTTTTTACAACATCATGATGACATTGATGCTTTGTTTACAGCGATTGAAGACGAGTTTGATGTGAATCGTTCTGAAGCAGAGCGTGATTTAACTGATTTCTTTGCCCAACTTCGCAAACTTATCGCATGAGTAAACCAGTGAAGAAAATGACGATTGCAGTCACGGGCATGAATGCCAAACCTGATAACCCAGGTCCAGGTCTTGCCGTAGCTCGCTGCTTGCGTATGGCTTATGGCGATGATATTCGCATTGTCGGCTTGGGTTATGATGTGCTTGACCCAGGCTTATATCTGGATGTGTGTGATGTGAGTTATTTGTTGCCTTATCCTTCGGCAGGAGAAGCACAACTTGTGGAGCGGCTTGCTTATATTCAGATGCAAGAATCTGTGGATATATTGATTCCATGTTTGGATGCGGAGCTATTAAGCTTTAGTCGATTACAGCACGACTTCAAAGAGATTGGTTTAAGTTTTCTTATTCCTGATGTGGAACAACTCAAAGCACGGAATAAAGATAATCTTAGTGAGTTATGCAAAAGTGCTGGCATTCGTCACCCTGAAACCAAGAAAATCACCAGTGCCGAGTTCTTTTATAACTGCCATGCAGATGGTTGGAAATATCCCATGGTGGTGAAAGGTGTGTTTTATGATGCCACCGTGGTCAACAATGCGGATGAAGCAGCCGATGCCTTTAAGAAAATTGTAGCCAGTTGGGGGTATCCCGTATTGGTTCAACGCTTTGTAGAAGGCTATGAAGTAAACTTGGCTGCGATTGGTGATGGGCAAGGTGATTTGCTTGGTTCGGTGATGATGCGTAAACAGGCAGTCACCGATAAAGGTAAAGCATGGGCATGTGTGACCGTGCAAGACCAAACCTTGGAAGATGATGCGCTAAAATTGGTGCAACATTTGAAGTGGAAAGGACCATTGGAAGTTGAAATGCTCAAGGAAAAAGATGGGCAGTATTTATTGATTGAAATCAACCCAAGGTTTCCAGCTTGGATTTATTTAACTGCCGCAGCAGGAAGCAACTTGCCAGCCATGCTGGTGGAAATGATTTCTGGTAAGCAACCTGAACAAAAGAAACCACAGGTGGGGGCAATGATGATTCGTTATGCTAAAGAAACGGTGATTGACTTACAAACCTTTGAATCCATGGCAATGGTAGGCAGTTACCAAGCAAGGGTGAAATCGCAAGGAGATAAAGATGAGTGAAAAACAAACTTGGCAAAAGCCAACATTAACCGCGCACAGAATTGGCGCATTAAACAAGTTTGGTAATGTAAACAGTACACAATTTCAAGAGACTTTTGAAGGTGTTGCGATTGCTGATTTGGTTGAAAAATATGGTTCCCCACTTTTTGTTTTATCTGAGAGCAGACTGCGTGCCAATGCGCGTAAGTTATTTCGTGCTTTTGAAACAAGGTATGCGGATGTGGTGTACAGTTGGTCATACAAAACCAACTATTTGGGGGCAGTATGCACCACCTTGCATCAAGAGGGTGCATGGGCTGAAGTGGTATCTGCGTTTGAATATGAAAAAGCACGGTCTTTGGGTGTGCCTGCGGAAAAGATATTGTTTAATGGCCCCCATAAAGAGCGTGCCATTTTAGAGCGCGTTGTGGAAGAAGGTGGGCGCATCCACCTTGATCATTTGGATGAGCTTTATTTGCTTGAAGATGTTGCCAAAGCCGCAGGTAAACAAGTGGATGTGACCATGCGCTTGAACTTTGATACAGGTTTTACCGAAGCGTGGAGCCGCTTTGGTTTTAACCTTGAGTCTGGGCAAGCTATGGATGCGGCACGCATTCTTGGGGAAAGTGAACATTTGAACTTGGCTGGTTTGCACAGCCATTTGGGCACATTTGTACTCGACCCACGCGCTTATGCTGCACAAGTACGAATTATGTGTGGTTTTATGGACTTGGTCGAAACCAAGACGGGTTGTCATATCCAAAGCATTGATATTGGTGGTGGTTTTGCTTCGATGAACTCATTGCATGGCACATATTTGCCACCAGAACAAGTGGTGCCCAGCTTTGACCAATATGCCGAAGCGATTTGTAATGCGCTCAACGATGCAACGCGTGAACGAGATGTACGAGGTTTGGGTCGTCCGCGTTTGATTTTGGAAAGTGGTCGTGCGGTAGTCGATGATGCAGAAATCTTGATTACATCAGTGATTGCCAATAAACGCATGCCTGATGGTAGGCGCTCTATGGTGATTGATGCGGGTGTTAATATTTTGTTCACAGGTTTTTGGTATAACCATCAAGTGATCCCCACACGCCCCTTGGAAGGTGTGGCTGAGGATACCATTCTTTATGGACCATTATGCATGAACATTGATGTGATGCGTTCATCGGTCATGTTACCACCCATGAATGTGGGGGATACATTGGTATTTAGTCCTGTGGGAGCGTATAATAATACGCAGTGGATGCAGTTTATTGAGTATCGCCCTAATGTGGTGATGATAGATGAGCATCAACAGGTATCGGTGATTCGGGCGGCAGAAGATTTGTCTGTGGTGACGGCGCAAGAGTCCATTCCTGAACACCTCATTAGCATTGAATGTAAGAAGTAAATGATAAGCGCACCGAAGCACAGGTTTTATCAAGATGTGATGGGTATGCTCAGGGCATACGCATCCATTTTGTTTGCTGAAAAACCTTGGGTAGGTGCGCTTTTTATTGTGGCAACATTATGGTTTCCCAATACAGGAATAGCTGGCATTTGGGCTGCGATTGTAGGGATGACGACTGCGGCATTGCTGAAGTTTCGTAATTTAGAAAGTGGTTTGCATGTGTATAATAGTTTGTTGGTCGGTTTATCGCTGGGTGCTTATTATTATGTGGATGTGCATTTGTTGTTGCTGATTTCATTTGCATCTATTTTGGCAGTTTTTGTTACTGTCGCTTTATCTGATATGACTTGGCGATTAAACCATCTGCCTGCTTTAAGTTTGCCGTTTGTGGTTGTGGCGTTGATGGCAACATTGGCTGCGCAAAGTTATGGTACATTAAGTCGGTATTTGGTGCCTATGGCACCCCATGATATGTTTATTTCAGCGGCAGTTGACCAGTTTTTCACATCATTGGGCTCTGCCTTTTTTACACCCCATCCTTTTGCAGGTTTATTGATGTTTATTGGTTTAGCTTGGACATCACGGTATTTAGCGTTTCTTGCTGTCACAGGCTTTATATTTGGCTTTTCTACTTATACTTATCTATCGGGTAGTCCACACCCTGACTTGGTGGCATGGAATGGGTTTAACTTTATTTTGGTTGCCATGGCGATTGGTGGTTTGTTTACAGTGCCTAGTCAAGCCAGTTTTATACTTGCGATGTTAGGTTCGGTGATTGCGGCATTGGTGACGGCATCAAGTGAAACATTTATGTTGGTCTATGGTTTGCCTGTGATGGCGCTACCTTTTTTAATCACGACCTTAACCATGTTACTCGCCTTAACCCATCGACCTGCAACATCGAGCTTACAGCTTACATTAGATGCGCCCGCATTACCCGAAATTAGTTATGAGCGGGCAAGGCTTGCCAAAGCTAGGCAAGGTGAGTTTGGTAGTGTTCCCGTGCGCGCACCCTTTTTTGGTGCATGGCAAATTTATCAAGGTTTTAATGGCAAACATACGCATCAAGAACCATGGCAACATGCTTTGGACTTTTATATCACCGAACATGGGCAAAGTTTCCACAGTCATGGTAAAACCTTAGATGATTATTATTGTTTTGGGCTGCCCATTGTTGCACCAGTTGAAGGTTATGTCGTCAAAACTTTGGATACATTACCTGATAACCCACCCGGTGAGGTAGATACGGAAAACAACTGGGGTAACCATGTGCTTATTCGCATGCACAATGGTTTGTATCTTTTATTAGCACATTTGAAGCAAGGTAGTGTTGAAACCCATATTGGTGCTTATGTGACCGTGGGTACTCGGCTTGCCGCATGTGGCAGCTCTGGCAGGTCACCACAACCGCATTTGCATATGCATGTGCAGTGGGGGGATGTGCTTGGTGGGCATACGCATGCATTTCACCTGACATCGGTGTTACAACAAGATAAACAAGATACAACGCCTGACTTTAGGTTGTTTAGCCAACCTTCAGAAGGGCAAAGTGTGATTGCGGCGAAGTATGACCCTGCGTTGCGTGAATGTTTGAACTTGGCTGTTGGTCGAAAACTGACCTATCAAGTCGAACATCAAGGTGAACAGTGTCAGCGTACATTACATGTGGAGCTAAGTTTACTTGGTGAGTTGCATTTGGTCTCAGACCGAGGCGCAAAGGCTACATTTACCACGCAAGATCATATATTAGCCTTTTATAATCGCCAAGGTAAGGCAGACTTATTTTTTGATGCGTGGTTGTTAACCATGGGTTTAACCCCGCTTCAAGAAGGTAATATTCATTGGCACGATGAACCACCTTTGGCATTACTCCCTTTGTCTATGAGTCAATATTTACGCGCTGTTTTATCACCTGCCTTAACCAAGGGTATGCAAAGTGAATACCAACGGCAGTGGCAGGGTAGCGCATGGATTCAACATGGAACACATCAGTTTAAGAATATGTTTTTGCAGGTTGAGTTTGAAACTAAGGCTGAAATTCAACCAAAATTGGGGTGTATGTCGTTTGTACTCAAAGGTAAGAATGTCAAGTTACAAGCGAATTTGCTTGAAATTGCACAACAAGGCGATGCGGGTATTCCTGCATGGCAAATCACAGCGGAGGATAAAAAGATGTTATGAAGAAAAAACTATGGTTATATGGATATGGATTGGCAGCTTGTATAAGCTTGCCTTTAAGCCAGCAAGCTTATGCTGATGACTGGTCAGGTTATGCTGATGTATCAGTAATTGCAGGTGGTTATTCAGGAACAACCACGCGAACAGCTATCAATGCTTATGGCGCAAGTTTGAACCTGAATTACCTTGAGTGGGGTGGTATGAAGGTTGCGGGTTCGCAATTAACCATTACGGATCGAGGTAATGCGATTAAGCAAGAGGCAGTGTTTGCAAGTATATATGCAAACCACTTTTGTGATACACTAAGTGGCGTGTTTAAGTTTCGTTTGGATGTGCATCAAGCGAGTTTGAGTGATGATTTCACTTATCAAGATAAGGTTGTGGCTTATGCGCCGCAAATATCTTTTTTGAATTATCAAAAGAGCTTTTATGCGGATTTGGGGTATGCAGTCTCGACTTATGATTTGGGGTTTGAGGTTAAACAATACACACCCACTTTGGGCTTTGGTTTTAATCAAGGTGCAGATTGGATGCAGGTGCGTGGCTATTGGGTCGATGCCACACATCAGCGCACAACGAATGTGCAATCCACACAAGCTGTTGAACTTAAGCTCACCCACTGGACAGAACCAGGCTCAATGTTTTCACAGTATTTTGTGAATGCTTTGGCTGGAGAGCGTATCTTTGCTGTTGATGGTGATGCTGCTGCTATTTATAGCTTGGTGGATAAACAGCAGGGTGGCGGAGCTATAGGTGTTGCATGGCAAAGCCAATATGTTGATGGCATGGTTATGTTAAGCGTAGATCAGTATTTGAATCAAGCAACAAATGCAACATATATCAATAGTCTTGTATATATCAGTATGAGTAAATCATGGTAAAAAGGATGAAAACAATGAAAACATTTATAATGGCAAGTTTATTAAGTTTAGGTTTGGCAAACACTGCTTTAGCCAGTGAAAGCCAAGAGGTTTGGCAACAATCACATGTGCTCGAAAGCAAAGGTGAATATGAAAAAGCAGCGGCAGTGCTCACACCATTGTTGAATCATAAAGCCAGTGAATATGCCTTGCTGAGGTATGGCTGGCTTAACTATCTTCAAGGTAATTATAGTGATGCCATTGATAGTTATAAACGTGCGTTGAACTTTAACCCGCGCTCTTTCGATGCTCGCCTGGGTATGAGTTTGCCTTTGATGGCGCAAGGGCGATGGAAAGAAGCAAGTCGCTATTTGAAACAAGTGATTGGGCAATCGCCTTATCAATACACTGCACATGTGCGTTTGATGGCTTGCGAAGAAGGTTTACGAAAATGGGAAACTTTGGAGCAACATAGTCAAAGTATGGCAGCATATTACCCATCAGATGCAACGATTTTAGTTTATTTGGCAAGAGCTTATGCTTGGCAGGATAAAGAAGAACAAGCCAAAGCAACTTATCAGCGCGTGCTTAAACGCTTTCCTAATCATATTGAAGCCAACCATTATATCAAAGGGCAAAGCGAGTAAGCTTTTTTATGCCGTTAGCCTTGATGTTATCCACTTGCCAATGGCTTGGATTTCATCAGGGCAAACGCTGTGTTCCATGGGATATTCAAACCATTCGACTTGATAACCGAGTTCTTCTAAGAGCTTGGCGGATTCTTTGCCGTATTCATATAACACCACAGGGTCTTGCCTGCCGTGCGCCATCATGATGGGCGTGGTTTTGCTTGCAGGATTAAGCTCGGTTGCAATGGCGGTGTGTAGCGGCAAATAACAGGATAAAGCAATCAAGCCTGCAAGCGGTTTATCCACCGTTAACCCTGTATAAAGTGTCATCGCGCCACCTTGTGAAAAACCAACCAAGATAATGCACTCATTGGGAATACCTCGCGCATTTTCTTGAGCAATGAGTTGTTTGATTTGTTCCGCAGACTTTTTGATGCCTTCCGCGTCTTGGGGGTTGGTGTCGGGATTATCGACTTTGAGCGAATACAAATCATACCATGCAGGCATGATATAGCCACCATTCATGGTCACGGGCATGGCGGGCGCATGAGGAAAAATAAAACGCACACTTAAATCTTGGGGTAAATGCAATTGGGGCACGATGGGCTGAAAGTCAAAGCCATCTGCACCTAAACCATGCAGCCAAATGACTGATGCCGTTGGTTTTTTACCTGTTTCCACAGTTTCAAAGCTTAAGTCTACCATGATGCTCTCACTTGTAATCCATACTCACCCTTGTTGGTGGTGGGGGTGATATTCAAGCCTTTGTAGGGTGTTGTAAAATAAAAGCTGCTGAGAGAGCCAATCGCTGCCCCTGCCAACACATCGGATGTGAAGTGTTTGTTGGCATATACCCGACTATATCCTACAAATGCTGCGCCAATGTATGCAGGAATGGCATATTTCAAACCGTAGCGGGCATGG
>JALSGX010000072.1 GCA_026982535.1 Ghiorsea sp.
GCTTAAAGGCGATGAAAAAGCAAATATCTTACTACAGCCTTATGATGTGGTCACCATTAGGCAGTTGAGCAACTGGCGAGCAGCAGAGCATGTGGTGTTATCTGGAGAGTTTAAGTTTAATGGTTCATATCCTATTGAAGACGGTGAAAAATTATCGGATTTAATCAAGCGAAGTGGCGGTTTTACGGATAAGGCATACTTGAAGGCGGCAGTGTTTACCCGAGAATCTATCCGAAAAGAGCAGCAAAAACAGTTGGATGAAATGGTTGGGCGCATGGAGGCAGATATTGCTCAGGAGGAACAGAGTATTACCTCGCTTAGTGATGCACAGTTGATTAAGCACAAGCAAAGTGCGCTTCTTGCAGCCAAGCGGGTGCTCGGGCAAATGAAACAGGTGAAAGCTTCAGGTCGCCTTGTGCTTCAGCTTGAAGATATTAAACGGCTAGAAACCAGTGAGTTTAACCTCACACTTCGCGATGGGGATAAGCTTCATGTGCCCAAGAAGCCTGATGAGGTGATGGTGATGGGAGAAGTGTATAATACAACGGCATTACTCTATCGTAACAAGTATGATCTTGAAGACTATGTGGATGCTGCAGGTGGTATGACGCGTTTGGCTGATGAGTCCAGAATATATGTGGTGCGGGCAAATGGCATGGTCGAGCGCGCAAGCTCTTGGGGAGGTACAGATATTGAACCTGGTGATGTGATTGTTGTGCCTCAGGAGCTGGAGCAATTCAATTTGCTTAATAGTACGCTGGACTGGTCGCGCGTGCTGATGCAAGTGGGTGTTGGCTTGGCTTCAATGAAAACAATCGGGGTGTTCTAAATGAGCAAACAAGATGCGCATCTTTTTTCTGGTTTTTGTTTTGCTTCCCCTTTTGGAGTTATATGTTTTGATTGAGGTGGGGCGTGGTATTGGTGGTTTGACGACGATTGCCCTTTGTGTGTTGACTGCCGTTGTTGGTGGTTTACTCATTCGTATTCAGGGGATTCAAACGCTGCTCAAAGCACGGCAAAGTATGCGCCAACATGAGCTCGCTGAGCAGGGTATGCATGGCGTGATGTTGGTGATTGCTGGGGTGTTGCTTTTTATTCCAGGGTTTATCAGTGATACATTGGGATTCTTGCTTTTGATGCCCGCTATGCGCCATGTCATGATTCGTCGTATGTATAGCCCAGTCAGGCATGGGAAAGCTCATGCTGCAGGTCCAAATACACATCCCCGCTACCCGAATGTTGAAGTGATTGATGTAGAGATGTAGAAATTATCAAGAAAGATTAGCTCTTCAGTTTCTGTTGACGCAAAAACACTGTTCCTAGAGTATTGGCAAATCTTTTTATTTATTCACGGTTAAGGTTCTTTTTTATGTATCGTTTTATTCGTTTGGCTTTTTTGTATTTCATCAGCGTATTGCTTGTGGTGCATGCTCAGGCAGCAGGGTTGTCGGCAGACCAATTGCGTATGGTGGAGCAGCTATCAGCGCAGGATAAAGCAGCATTGGCTAAGCAGTATGGGGTAAGTCCAAGCGGTAGTTCTCGTGAGGAATGGGCTTCTATGTCTACGCCTGAGGTTGTTCATACAATAAAGAATGTGAATAGCCAAATTGAGCCAAGCTCGGTTGAGCTATCGGTATGGAAGCGTTTAGGTGTAGACTCACAAGGTACAGGTTCACAAGGTACAGATTTACAAGGTACAGATTTACAAGGTACAGATTTACAAGGTACAGATTTACAAGGTACAGATTCTCAAGGTACAGATTCTCAAGGTACAGACTTGTGGCGTTTATGGCTTCAGCAACCAGAAAAAGTGCAAAGCAAGCAACCTGTTTTTCAGTTTGGCTATAACTTGTTTGCAGGAACACCAACGACCTTTGCACCTGTGACGGAAATCCCTGTGCCTTCAGAGTATGTTATTGGTCCTGGTGATGAATTAAATATTCGCTTCTATGGTAAGCGGCAGGATAGCATACAAGTGGTGGTTGCTAGAGATGGTATGGTGGCTTTGCCTGATGTTGGTGAACTAAGCCTGTTAGGGCTGAAATTTGCAGAAGCAAAAGCACTGATTGCAGAAGAGGTGCAAAACAAGATTTTGGGTGTCACGGTGTCAATTTCTATGGGTAAGTTACGCTCTATGCGCGTGTTTGTTTTAGGGGATGTGAATCACCCGGGATCTTACCTTGTGAGTAGCTTATCTACGATTTCCAATGCGATTTTTGTCTCTGGTGGTATTAGCAAGCATGGCAGCTTGCGTAATATTGTTTTGAAACGTAAAGGTAAGGTTGTAGCCCACTTGGATTTGTATGACTTTTTATTGAAAGGAAACAGTCGTGGTGATGTGACCATGTTACCTGGCGATGTGGTGTTTGTTCCTCCCTTGGGTAAAACAGTCACGGTTTATGGCGAAGTGAATCGACCAGCGATTTATGAAATGAAAGGTGAAAATACAGTTGCCAAAGTATTGAAGATGGCAGGGGGGCTTACGGCGCATGCAGACCCATTGTTGCTGCAATTGGATAGAATTGGGGCGCATGGTGAACGCTTTTTGATTGATTTGAAAACCAAAGCTACGCATATCCGCAATGGTGATATTATATTGGTTCATGCCGCACCTGTCGTTGAGGAAAAGCAGGTTGAACTTCTGGGGCAGGTGAAACGCCCAGGGAAATATGAGTTTGTTCAAGGTATGACCTTAAAGGATATCATTGCATCTGAAGATGACTTGTTGGATGCTGCATATTTAGATCATGTTTTAATCCAACGAAAAGTTAAACATGATAATATAACCTCAGTGGTGCGCGTGAATTTAAAAGATTTGTTTTCAGGAGCAAGTCTAGTTTGGCCGACATTGCAAGAGGGCGATAAAGTTTATGTATTTAGTCAAAATGTACTTAACCCTGTTGAGCATGTAGAAGCATCCGGTGAGTTCATGAAGCCAGGTTCATACCCTTTGGGAGAAGGAATGACTTTGACAAATCTTGTGTTTGCAGCAGGTGGTTTAACGGAAAAAGCACTTGTTGGTAAGGCTGAAGTAACGCGGTATAAAGTTGTTGATGGTCAGGCACGGGAGTCTTTTCATTTTGATGTGGATTTGGCAGCAGCGCTTAAAGGCGATGAAAAGGCAAATATCTTACTACAGCCTTATGATGTGGTCACCATTAGGCAGTTGAGCAACTGGCGAGCAGCAGAGCATGTGGTGTTATCTGGAGAGTTTAAGTTTAATGGTTCATATCCTATTGAAGACGGT
>JALSGX010000073.1 GCA_026982535.1 Ghiorsea sp.
ACCCTGGTGTGAGAAGATACCATTGGTGACTACGCCAGGTACTTGATTGAGGTCGTCTTCGAGTTGGCGAGCGTTTTTAATGGTTAAACCGGTGACATCGATAATAATATTGCCGTTATCTGTAGTGAAGCCCTCACGCACTTTGGGAGTGCCTCCCATATTTTTAGTCACAGCCATCACCAAAGCTTCTGCCATAGGAATCACTTCAATGGGAAGCGGAAATGCACCAAGAAACTCAACCTTTTTGCTTTCATCCACGATGCAAACAAACTTTTCGGATGCCGCAGCAACAATTTTTTCGCGGGTAAGCGCGCCGCCGCCGCCTTTGGTTAAGTTTTTTTCTGTATCAAACTCATCCGCGCCATCAATATAAACCGAGAGCTTCTCAACTTGGGTCAGCGCGTCATTGAGCTCAAATACTGGGATACCATGACTGCGTAGTCGTTCCGCAGTGGCTTCAGAGCTGGCGACTGTGCCTTGAATATCGTCTTTGATGGTTGCCAGCGCGTCGATAAACTTGTTGGCGGTTGAGCCTGTGCCAACGCCCACGATGGAGCCTTGGACAACATATTGTAATGCGGCTTTAGCCACGGCTTCTTTCATTTCGTCTTGTGTCATGTTTATGCTCCTGTGTTTGCTGGTTTGTGCTTCATTTTGGTGGCGAAGCTTACTGAAAAAAAATAAAATCACCAACGACAGTTCATGCTTTGTGGATATGAGGCAAAGCGAATAAAGGTGTTTGACATTGTGAAACCGTTTCCTACAATGCGCAGCCCATTCGCCAGCAAGGTGAGAAGCCCTGAGCGAGTTGGAGATAAGCTTTTCAGTCGGTTTTGATTGGATTTTTGGAGTGTCAAACATGTCTACTTGGACTGTTCGCCCTGGCGATATTGAACGAAAATGGTATGTCGTGGATGCTAAGGACATGGTTCTTGGTCGTTTAGCCACTGAGGTTGCTCGTATTTTGCGCGGTAAGCACAACCCGATGTATACGCCTCACGCAGATTGTGGTGATCATGTCATCATTATTAATGCTGAGAAAGTAAAAGTTACAGGCAACAAAGAAATGCAGAAGAAATACTACCGCCATAGTCGCTATGCTGGCGGTTTGCATGAAATCACTTTGGAGAAACAACGCGAGCGTTTTCCTGAGCGTATCCTTGAATTGGCAATCAAGGGCATGATGCCTAAAGGTCCTTTGGGTCGAAAGCAAATGCTTAAATTAAAAGTATATGCTGGCCCTGAGCATCCACATGCTGCGCAATCGCCGCAAGAACTGAACATTAACTAAAAAGACTTTGGAAAAAGGTATAAGACAATGGCAGATGAAATATATCGAGGAACAGGGCGACGCAAGCGTAGTGTTGCGCGTGTGATGATTAAACCCGGTAGCGGTCAAATTAGCATTAATGGTCGTGATATGGAAAACTACTTCCCTATTGAAATTATTCGTCAGGAAGCAGTGCGCCCGCTAACGCTTGTTGGCTTGGCAGACCGTTTGGATATTCGTGTTAATGTGCATGGTGGTGGTGTTTCTGGTCAAGCAGGTGCGATTCGGCATGGTATTGCCCGCGCGTTGCTTGAATATGATGCGGGTCTTCGTCCGCAATTAAAAGCAAAAGGATACTTAACACGCGACGCGCGTGTTGTGGAGCGGAAGAAGTATGGCTTGAAGAAAGCTCGTCGCGCGCCACAGTTCTCAAAACGGTAACTCGTTTTTTGTTGTGTATTCAAGGGAGAGCGTTGGCTCTCCTTTTTTATTTGTAGATAGTGATATTATATACAGGGTCTGCTATGTTTCACCTTGATTGGAAGGCTAGGGAGGAAGCATGAGTATTGGAGTCGCTATTCTTGGTGCAACAGGCTATACAGGTGCTGAGTTGATTCGCCTGCTTGACGCGCACCCACATTTTGAAATCCAGCATTTGGCTGCACACAGCCAAGCAGGTAAAAAGGTTGTGGAAGTGTTGCCAAGCATTGCCAGCCAAAGTACAACGATGATGCTAACCAAAGCGGATGCAGGCTTACCTGATAGCGTAGAGCTTGTATTCACAGCATTGCCCCATGCGGCTGCTGCCCAAAGTGTAAAAAAAGCTTTGGATGCGGGCAAAAAGGTTGTCGATTTAAGTGCAGATTTTAGACATCCAAATTTAACCAACTATCAAGATGCTTATGGTTTGGAGCATCCCTTTCCTGAATTATTAGCAAGCAGCGTGTATGGTTTGACGGAGCATGCCAGAGCAGAGGTTGCTAAGACCAGCCTTGTGGCAAATCCTGGTTGTTATCCAACATCGGTACTGTTGCCTTTGGTTCCGTTATTGAAGCAACACCTTGTGGACTTATCTTCGATTATCATTGATGCCAAGTCGGGCACATCGGGTGCTGGCAGGGCTACCAAAACAGATTTGTTGTATTGCGAAATCAATGAAAGTATGGCGGCTTATGGCTTACCAAAACATCGGCACACATGGGAAATGGAAGAGTGGGCAAGCCAATACACGGGTCAAGATGTGAAGGTGCGGTTTGTGCCACATATTATTCCAATGACCCGAGGCATGTTAAGTACGATTCACTTGCGTGGTCAAGGTTGTGAGCGGTGGCATAGTATTTTGTCGAACGCTTACCGAGATGAGCCATTTGTTCATGTGTTGCCCGAGGGCAAGATGCCCACCACGGGCGCGGTTAAAGGTAGCAACCGCTGTGAAATTGGTGTTAGCGTGTTGAGTGAAACCCAAGCCGTGGTGGTGAGCTGTATTGATAATTTGCTGAAAGGAGCATCGGGTCAGGCTGTGCAAAATGCGAATGTGATGTTTGGCTTGGATGAACAAACAGGCTTGCCCATAAATAGCTGCTGGCCGTGAAGAATAAGTGATGTCATTTTGGCTAAAGCCACGGCAAGTTGTTATCATGGATGCGCAAAGCTCAGGTCCTGCGCGTAATTTTAGCGTGCGCTATGTAACACTTGCTTTCATTTTTATATTTCTGGCTATCATGTTTTTTATGCTTGGAGCTTGGTACACACCATTTCATCAGGTGCAACATATGATTCCTGAAAACATGCAGCTTAAGCGGCAGAATGATGCCTTGCGGCGTCAAGTGGCAGATGCGACTACCCTCAATGACCTTAAAGATAAACAGCTTGCAAGCTTGAAGGAACAGTTGTCGCTCCAGGAGGCAGAGCTTATCCATGTGAATAAGCAGCTTCATATGTACAAAAGCATTTTGGACAAGCGCAAAGGTAAGGGTATTTATGTGCTGGAGCATTCAGCGGTCATGGCAAATCATAGCATTACTTGGAAAGCTTTATGGGTAAAGGGCGGGAGTTATCCGCGATACCTAAGAGGAAGCTATGATCTTTTCGCCATGGATAGCGCTGGGAACAAAATACAATTGAACCAGGATACCATGCGGTATAAAATTGAGACGCACATGTTGATTCAGCAAACCTATGATTGGGATAAGCCTTGGGTTCCTACACAACTGGAGCTGGTGATTTATAGTGCGCGACTCAAAGAAGTATTAAGAAAAGTAGTTGCAATTCAAGGACAATAACAATGCTTAGAAAAAAAATAACAAAGGAATCTGTTATGAAAGAGTCACAACATATTGATACGCTTATTGGCGTGAACTCTGTATTCACGGGCGACTTAACTTTTGAAGGAGCAGTGCGTATTGATGGGCGCTTTGAGGGCAATATTCGATCGGAAAAGGAAGGGACATTGATTGTCAGCGAAGGCGCGTTGATTAAAGGTGAGGTGAGCGTGCCCAACTTGGTGCTTCATGGAGACATTAATGGAGATGTTTGCGCTTCTGAGAGTCTGAAAATTGGTGCAAAAGGTGTGTTGAATGGTGATGTGCAATATAAAGTCCTAAGCTTGGCAGAAGGCGCATCCATGAATGGTCGTTGCTCGCGGATTGGTGAGGGGGCTTCAAGTATCGCTAAGGTAACGCAAGATGACACTGAAGTAATCCAAGTGAAATAATGCTATACACATACCAATCATATACGCCCCGGATTGCCCAATCAGCATGGCTTGCGCCAACAGCCGATGTCATAGGCAGGGTTGAGATTGGCGAGAGTTCATCAATTTGGTATCGGTGTGTGCTTCGTGGAGATGTTCATGTTATTAAAATAGGTCGGCGTACCAATATTCAAGATGGCACAGTCATACATAATAGCCCAGATGCTCCGTGTATTGTGGGCGATGATGTTACAGTTGGGCACAAGGCAATGTTGCATGGGTGTGAAATTCAAGATATGTGCTTGGTTGGTATGGGCGCAATGGTGATGGATCATGCTGTGCTTGAGGCAGGTTGTTTCTTGGCTGCGGGGGCTTTGGTGCCTGAGGGGAAAGTGCTTAAGGGTGGCTATCTCTATGCGGGAAGCCCAGCGCGAGAGCGGCGAGAGCTAAGCGAAAAAGAAAAGCTGTTTTTAGCGCAGTCGGCATCGCATTATGTTCAACTGGCACAAGACCATCACAAGACAGCCCAAGCCATACAATCATGAAAAAAGCAGTATTGGACATTGGCTCCAATACCATCCGCTTACTGATTGCTGAAGTTGAGGCACAAGCCTATAAAACGATACATTATCAACATCGTGTTGCGCGTCTTGGCGAAGGTTTACAGCAGACAGGTGATTTGAGCGAAGCAGGCAAACAACGCGCCATGGATGTCTTTCAAGAAGTGGTTGAAGTATGCGCCAGTTTTGGTGTTCATGCTGAAAGTGTTACCGCAGTGGCAACGGCGGCTATTCGAGAAGCTGGGAATGGAGCAGAATTTGTTGCGCAAGTTTACGCAAATACAGGCTTGCGTATTCGGGTAATTGCTGGTGATGTTGAAGCTGCTTTGGCACTCAGCGGAGCACAAGCCGTGTTGGACACATCAATCAGTGAAAATATGTTGCTGTTTGATATTGGAGGAGCAAGCACTGAGTTTATCAGAGTTTGTGATGGTGTATTGGAGGATGGATTCAGTGAAAAGCTGGGGGTAGTGAGGTTAACCGAGTTGTACTTCAAGTGTGATCCGCCAGCAGATGCTGAATACCAGAGCATGAAACAGCACGCGATACAACATTTGCGACACCTTGAAAAGCGGTGGGGCAAGAATAAACGCATACCACTGCACATGGTTGGTACAGCAGGGTCGGTCACGACCATGGCAGCGATTCACTTGAATATGCGCGAATATGATGCGAATAGAATCAATCATTGTCGCTTATCTAAAGCGGATTTTGATGCTTTGCGCGATGGCTTGTTGACCCAAACCCATGCGGAGAGGTTGACCATACCAGCGATTGAGCCAGGGCGTGAAGATGTTATCGTGGCGGGCTTGGCCATTGTTGATGCTATATTTGAGCGTTGGCATTTTGAAGAAATGATAACTGTTGATGCTGGTGTGCTCGAAGGGCTATTGTTTTGGCAGCCATGATTTTCCATTGCACAGGTAAATGCTTTATGCAATGATTAGCATTCATGCAAATAAGTGGGTAAACACCTGTGTTAAGCAGGATTTATAAGGAGTGAGATGTGAGTGAAGCAATAAAGAAGGTCTTTGACCTTATCAAAGAAAACGACTGTGAGTTTGTCGATATTCGTTTTACGGATACCAAAGGCAAATGGCAGCATGTAACCTTTCCCATTCATGAGTTGAATGAAGATAGTTTTGAAGATGGGTTCGCATTTGACGGCTCTTCAATTGAAGGTTGGTGCGATATTAACAATTCAGACATGTCTTTGATTCCTGACCCAGAAAGTGCGCGCATTGACCCTTTCTTTGAGGCTTCAACGCTGGTGTTGGTTGCTCAAGTTATTGATCCGCTGAGTGGTCAAGACTACAACCGTTGCCCACGCCAGGTGGCGCAACGCGCATTGAAATACATCAAATCAGCAGGCATTGCCGATACCGTTTATTTCGGCCCAGAGCTGGAGTTCTTTGTGTTTGATGGTATCCGTTACAATAATGATATGGGTTCTTGTGGCTACACCATTGATTCTGAAGAAGCTGCGTGGAACTCACATGTTAACTATGAGGGTGGCAATACAGGGCATCGCCCTAAAGTGAAAGGTGGCTACTTCCCTGTACCACCAGTGGATACACTTCATGAGATACGCAGTGATATGTCTTTGGTGATGTCTGATATTGGTATTCACATGGAATGTCATCACCATGAAGTGGCAACAGCAGGTCAATGTGAGTTGGCGATGAAGTTTGGTGAGTTGATTGATATTGCCGACCGTGCCCAGTGGTACAAATATGTGGTACACAATGTTGCTGACGCACATGGTAAAACAGCAACATTTATGCCTAAACCCATTTACAATGATAATGGTACGGCGATGCATGTTCACCAATCCATTTGGAAAGATGGAAAGAATCTGTTTGCAGGTGATAAATATGGCAACCTTTCGCAAGAGGCCATGTGGTATATCGGGGGCATCATTAAACATGCACGCGCATTGAATGCGTTCACCAATGCTTCAACCAACTCTTACAAGCGTTTGGTTCCTGGTTTTGAAGCGCCAGTCATGCTTGCATACTCCAACCGCAACCGCTCTGCGTCTATTCGTATCCCTGTGGTTAGCTCTGACCCAGCACGCAGGATTGAAGTTCGTTTCCCCGATTCTTCATCCAACCCATACTTGGCATTCACTGCCATGTTGATGGCGGGTCTTGATGGCATTGCGAACAAGATTGACCCAGGTGAACCCGCGGATAAAAACCTATATGACCTGCCTCCTGAAGAAGAAGCGAAAATCCCAACAGTTTGCTCTAGCTTAGACCAAGCGTTGGAGGCTTTGGATAAAGATCGTGACTTCTTGAAAGTTGGTGGTGTGATGGATGATGATATGATTGATGCTTACATCGAAATGAAAATGGAAGATGTGCAGCAGCTTCGTATGCGTCCACATCCTATCGAAATGGAAATGTACTACTCAGTATAAGCTTTTGTTGCAATCAAGAGCTAATGGAAGCCGTCACGAAAGTGGCGGCTTTTTGTGCTTTTTATATGTGATAGAAGGGTGGAATAAGCGATGAATGACACTTTAACTATAAGTTTACCCAAAGAAGTGCAAGAAGGTGTTCACCGCTTGTTTAAGCATTCACCATTATTTGTTCGCTTGGTTAATGGTCTATCAGCAGATGAGCAGTCAGGCTTGTTTCGCCCAAAGCAAGAAGCAAGGTTGCCCAAGTTTGACGCGCAATGGTTTCCCCAAGTGGCATCATATGAGCTTCACACATGTTTGCGGCATCTTCGTCAACTCAAACAACGGGCGATGCGACATATCATTTGGTGGGAGCTGGGTGTGTTGGGTGATATTGAGGACTCTTATCACGCCATTTCAAACACAGCTTGCGCATTGCTATCCCAAGCTGTGGAGATGACCGAGCATCTGATAGCACCCCGCTTTGGCAGATTGACGAATCATGCTTTTAGTGTGATTGGTTTGGGCAAGCTTGGTGGTTGTGAATTGAACCTAGGCTCAGATGTTGACTTGCTTTTTGTTTGGCAGGCTGAGGGTGAAACACAGGGTGGCAGAGTTCAGGTTAGTGCAGCGAAATATTATCATCATTTCTCACGCATGTTCATCCGTCTTATCTCAGAGTTGACTCAAGATGGCTTGGTTTGGCCTGTGGATATGCGCTTGCGACCTGGCGGTGATGGCGCGCCCATTTGCCTTAACCTTGACGCAACGCTGGCGCATTATCTTGATTATGGTCAAACATGGGAGCGCGCGATGCTGATTAAAGCACGCCCCGTTGCGGGAGATTTAAGGCTGGGAGAAGCTTTTATTCAAGGTGTTACACCATTTGTGTACCGTAAGTATTTGGACTATAGCAGCGTGGCAGCCCTTGCCGACATGAAACGGCGCATTGATGCGCAAGCAGGACACCACCATATTGCGGCAGACTTTGATGTTAAAAAAGGTCGGGGTGGGATTCGAGAAATTGAGTTTATTATTCAGTCGTTGCAATTGGTTTATGGTGGTCGCCTTCCTGAGCTCAGAAAGACTGAAGGCAAGAAGGCATTGCATCAACTTGTAGAGGCTGGATGTATGACCTCAGAAGAAGCGGATAAGCTGTTTGCATCTTATCGCTTTTGGCGAACCATTGAGCATGCGATTCAAGCACGGCAGGGTGAGCAAACCCAAAAACTCCCAGATGATTATGAGCGCTATTTATCGTCTGTTTTACAGGCGCAAGATATTCAAGCCCAAATGAGTGAACATGCTGCTTATGTTGCCTCGGTATTTGCTGAGCGAGTACTGCCTGTGATTGGCAACGATAAAACGGAAAAACAATGGCTGCTGGGTGAATATGATTTATCGGATTTTGATGTGAGTAAGGAAGACAAGCAGCACATTCACCAAGCTTTACAGCAGATGGATAAACAATTGCTGCGTGGCATATTGCCTGAGCGGAGCCGTCAGGAGGTGGAGCAGATATTGCACATTGCCATGCCAATATGGTTGAAGCAGCGGAATGCGGTCTATGCTATTCAAGCCTTTGCCGATTTATTGCATAGCATATCAGGCAGAGCAACATGGATAGACTTGTTGGCAACCCATAGAGGAACGCTGGATTGGTTGATTGGCGTGTTGTCTGCCAGCCGTTATTTATCTTCGCATATTGTGAAGAACCCTGCTTGGCTGGAGTGGCCATTGGAGCATGAGCGGGGTGATATTGAAATCTCTCGATTATGCCAACAGTTGGATGCGCTTGATGCAGCCGACGAAGAGGCTTTTTTGCGCAATATGGGTCATTTGGTTGATCAAGCGAGGTTGCATTGCGCATTACATATCAATGCGGATAAAGCAGATCCATTAACCATTGGAGCTTGGTTGTCGGATATCGCCGATAGTGTGACTCGAGCATGTTTGCGGGCAAGCTTGCAGCAGTTGAATTTGCCTCAGGATTTTGGATTTGTCGCTTTGGCACTGGGCAAACATGGTAGCTGCGAGATGGGCCTGGTTTCAGATTTGGATATGGTGTTTATTTTGGTGGAAGCCCCTGCACATGTTATTCATGGGCGCTTGGTTCGTGAATGGGCGCAACGCATTGGTCGGCGTATGATTCGTCAACTGACTGGTTCTCCGCCGTTTGGTGCAGGTTATGCTTTTGATGCAAGGCTTAGGCCTTCAGGTAATAGTGGGGTATTGGTGACCACGCTGGATGGGTTTAAGGACTATCAACAGCATGAAGCGCAAACATGGGAGCATCAAGCGTTGTGTCGTGCTAGGGCAGTTGCAGGCTCAGAAGGTGCAAGGAAGCAAGTGATGGATGTTATAGAGGGTGTAATCACACAGCCTAGAGCGTTTCAAACTTTAGCCAATGAAGTGTGGCAAATGCGGCAAAAAATGCTTAAGCACCTTGCCAGTAAACATCAAGATACCATCAATCTAAAACATGATAAGGGTGGTTTAGTTGATATTGAGTTTTTGGCGCAATTTGCAAGGCTCATGTTTGGTGGAACATATCAGGGAACCATTGCAATGTTGAACAATATACCCAGCCATGCGCCAAGGCTTTGGCAAAACCATGCCCAAGCATTAGCAGCCATTTATCGGCAATATCGGCAGATGGAGAATGTAATTCGAGTTGAGCTATGGCAGTCGATTGGCAAGCTTTCCACCGATCCGAATGCTGATGAATGGCATGTGTTGCAACAGCGAGCCACAGTCATGACCTCGCCTACAGAGCTGAAAAGCACCATGCAGCAGGTGCATGATATATTTTTAGCCTTGTTGCAGCTTAAACATTAAAGCGGAAGTGAAGAATATCACCGTCTTTGACGATGTAATCTTTGCCCTCTAAGCGCATTTTACCTGCTTCTTTACACTTGGCTTCACCACCAAGATTTACAAAATCATCATAAGCAATCACTTCAGCGCGAATAAACCCTTTTTCAAAGTCCGTATGAATCACTCCCGCGGCTTTGGGGGCTGTGTCGCCTTCATGAATTGTCCAAGCACGAACTTCTTTCACACCTGCGGTGAAAAAAGTTGCAAGGTTTAACAGTTTATATGCAGTGCGGATAACGGTATTTAACCCTGGCTCGGTTAAGCCAAAGTCGGATAAAAACGCCATTTTATCGTCTTCGACCATTTCAGCCAATTCGGATTCAATCTGTGCCGATACCACAGCCACTTCTGCCCCTTCAGCATTGGCAAACTCACGGACTTGCTCCACATAAGCATTACCATCAGGCAATGAGCCATCATCCACATTGGCAACATACAACACAGGTTTTGCAGTTAACAGGTTTAGCGGTGCAATTTTTTCAGCTACGACATCAGATAAAGATTGGCGGCGTACCGCTACACCATCCTCCAAAGCTTGAAGCACGCCTTGCATGGCTTCCAGGTTGGCTTTAGCATCTTTATCACCAGAACGAGCCAGCTTTTGTTGCCGCTCCATCGCTTTTTCCAAGCTTTCCATGTCTTTAAGCATCAGCTCAGTGTCAATGGTTTCGATATCCGATACAGGGTTTATGCGTTCATGAACATGTGTGATGTTTTCATCTTCAAAGCAACGCACAACATGGGCAATGGCTGCACACTCACGGATATTGCCCAAAAACTTGTTACCCAAACCTTCACCACTTGCTGCACCTGCGACTAAGCCTGCAATATCCACAAATTCAACCACGGCATGTTGTACCGCTTGTGGCTTTACAATATCAATCAAGGGTTGCAATCGTTTATCGGGTACAGGTACAAGCCCGATATTGGGGTCGATGGTGCAAAAGGGATAGTTGGCTGCTTCTGCGCCGCCGCCATTAAGGGCATTAAACAATGTTGATTTGCCCACATTGGGAAGTCCTACAATACCAATACTTAGTGCCATGATAAATCCTGTGTAATATTCATTTAGCTTTGTAATGTTTGATGAATCTTGTTGGCAGCTTTGTCGCGCTCGCCAGCCAAGAGTAGTGGGATATGCGGCAAGAGAGCGTCGAAGATACGCTGCTCATCAGCGTTGTCCTTTTCATCTGCGCAACCCAAAACCCAAGGTGTAATATCACCACTGGGCGGGCGACCAATACCAATTTTAACACGGGTATAGTCCGCATTGGGTAGATGCCGGTTCAGTGAACGCAAGCCATTGTGTCCACCATGCCCACCACCAGATTTGATGCGAAGTTTTCCTGAAGGTAAATCCAAATCATCATAAACGACGGTGATGTCGGATGGCTCTATATCATAATATTTAGCAAGCGGGGCAACAGCTTCGCCACTGTTGTTCATAAAGGTTTGTGGCTTGACCAATAAAACCTTTTCTCCATCCACATTGAATGTTGCCACCTCAGATGTAAAACGAGGGGCAGAGCCAAAGCTCAACCCCTCTGACTTCGCAAACACATCAAGAAAACGAAAGCCGATATTGTGGCGTGTTCTCTTATACTTCGAGCCTGGGTTACCAAGCCCAACAAGCATTTTCATGTTAGTCTTCTTGTGTTCCTTCTTCAGGCTCTGCTTCTCCGCTTGTTGTTTGGGCAGATCGTTTTGGTGCGGCAATACTCATGACGGTGAAGTTTACATCATGTTCAACCTCTATGCCTTCAGGAAGGGTGATGTCGTCAATATGTACGATTTGGTCAAGCTCAAATGCAGCACAATCAATTTCAATGTGGTCTGGAATCGCATCAGCACGGCATGTTACTTCGAGTTCATGACGAATGAGTTGTAGTGAGCCGCCAGCTTTGACACCAGGGCAAATATCAACATTGATAGGCTGTACAGGAACAGGAACGGTTACGGAATCACTACCCGATACACGGAAAAAGTCGAGGTGCATAGGTGTATCATAAATGGAGTCCCATTGCGTATCTTTTAAGATAACAGTGTTTTTGCCGCGTTTACCTTTCACCTTGATTTCAATCATGGAGGTGTAAAAAGCTTCATCTTGTAGCATGATTTTTGCGATTGCATTGTAGTCTAAAGTGATGGGAAGGTCGGGTTTGTCACCACCATAAATAATACCAGGTAGTTTGCCTGCGCGGCGCAAACGGCGCGTATGGGCTTTGCCTAGGTTTTCGCGTAATTCTGCTTCTAAAATATAGTCGGTCATATTGCACTCCAATTCAAAAATACCCAATGGGTTGTCCCATTTTTGGGTCCTTTTCACGCATGGTTATGCATCAAAAGGAAGCGCAGTATATGTCGAGTTTTTTGATGAGCAATCTATTTAATTAGGTTGCAATAAGGTTTGAATTAGTTGCAGTCTCTTAGGTGGATGTCAATCTTCATGATATGGTTCACCAGCCAACTGGTAAGAAAAGCTTGGAGTTGCTGCAAGAGTTCGGCTGTCACACCTTCTTGCTGGAATCGTTTTTGTGCCGCAGAAAAGGCAGAAAGAAGCTTTGTGTGTTGTACTTTGTTTTGTGAAGCAACAGCGCACTTGGCTCGGCGCATACACATTTCCTCAAAGCAAAAGTGGCTTCGTGTGTATAGACCAAGAGCGTTCATGAAATGTTCCATCCACTCTTGATCGGCTCCATTTTCAATGTGCTCCTCAAGCTCGTCAAGGTAGGCAAAGATTTTTTTGTGCTGATTATCAATTTCTTCGTTGCCTGTTGCATACTTGTCGTCCCATTGAAAGCCCATTGTGTTACCGTACCTCACTTGCATGTATTGTTGGAACGCATCAGGCTAGAAAAAAACAGACAAGACACAAGTTTTTTATGTTTTGTTTTAGCTTGTCATTTGAGCATTTTACACGAATACCTTATGTTGCGCGTATGCAAGCCAACCTAACACCAATGATTCCCAAAGCTTTACAGGAAGTGTGTCGCACGCTTGAACAGAAGGGCGCAAGTACCTGGTTGGTTGGCGGCTGTGTGCGCGATATGTTGTTGGGCAAGCAAACTCAAGATTGGGATATTGAAGTGTTTGGTATTCATGAGCCATATTTGGCGCGTGTGTTGGAGACGCTGGGTCGCTTTGAGTATGTTGGCAAACATTTTGGGGTGTGCAAGCTATGGCTGGATAACATGGTGGTTGATATTGCCTTGCCACGCAAAGAAAAAAAAAGAGGGCGAGGTCATAAGGGGTTTGATATTGTATGTGATCCAAACTTAACGCCAGAGAAGGCATCATTAAGGCGTGATTTTACCATCAATGCGCTGATGTATCATCCTCTTACAAATGTACTGTTGGATTTTCACCGTGGGCAAGAAGATTTGAAGAAAAGGGTATTGCGACATGTGTCGCCTGCTTTTGTCGAGGATCCGCTTCGTCCGTTGCGTGCCATGCAGTTTGCTGCGCGGTTTGGTATGACTTTGGATGAGAATACAGCTGCGTTATGCAGGGAGCTTTTGGATGAGGCTGCAAGTCTGCCCAATAATAGAGTTTGGCAGGAATGGGTAAAGTGGAGTAAATCTGAGTTTCCGTCTTTTGGTCTGGAAGCTTTGAGGTGTATGGGCTGGGATACCTTGTACCCTGAGCTTGTGGCATTGCAGGGCTGCCCACAAGATGCGTATTGGCATCCTGAGGGTGATGTATGGCGGCATACATGCTTGGTGGTCGATGAGGCAGCTATGTTGTCAAGGGAAAAGCACTTATCCGAACAAGACAACTGTATACTGCTTTTTTCAGCATTATGCCATGATTTAGGTAAGCCGCTGGCAACCTTCACCAATGATAAAGGTAGAGTTGTGGCGCCCAATCATGGGGCTTTGGGGGTTATGCCGAGCGTTTGTTTTTTACAGCGGCTTGGTGCGCCAAAATGGTTAATCAAGCATGTAAAGCCATTGGTTAAAGAGCATGTAGCTCACTTGAGTAGTGATGCGCCTACAGCACGGGCAGTTAAGCGACTAGCGGAAAGACTTGAGCCATCCCATGTGGTGATGTGGGAAATGTTAACACAAGCTGATGCCAGTGGTAGGCACCCTGCACCGAAGTGTCGACCTGCATTGGCATGGTTGAAGTTGGCCAAGCAGGAAAATGTGATGTGGACTAAAGCAGAGGCGATTGTGACAGGTAAGCTTTTACAGGCTTGGGGTGTTTGCCCCTCACCGCAAATGGGTAAAATCATTGATAAGGCTTACCAGGCACAGATGGATGGCAAGTTTTATGATGAATTATCAGCTTTTTTATGGTGGCAAAGTTGTGATATTGTCAAAGATGGTCAAGATGGATAGGGTGCCCCATGATTGATAATTCAGTTTCCAAAAGTTTTATTCAATGATCTAAAATCAAATAAAAGGATGTTTATATGGGAAAGATGATTCAAGTGATGGCAGCAAGTGCAGCGTTGGCTTTTTTTGCAACTCCTGCTTTTTCATCCGATGCGGCAGATGGGGCGAAGCTGTTTAATAAAAAGTGTAAAATGTGCCATGCCGTAGATAAGAAAAAAGTTGGACCAGCAGTGCAGTCGATGAGTGCTGACGCGGAGGTGTTGCGCGCAGTGATTACCCATGGTCGCAAGCGTATGCCCAAGTTTGGTTCAAAGCTTTCATCAGAGCAAATTGATGCGTTGGTGGCTTATATCCAATCAATGAAATGACCCAAGAAATTAAAACAGAAGCATGATCTATGCAGGAGGGAGTATGCTAAAAGCAGTGGTCGTCATGGTAGGGTGTATGGTGTTACCAACAAGCTATGCGGTAGCATCAGCAATGCATGGAAAAGAGTTGTATGAACAAAACTGCGCATCATGCCATGGCATGGATGGTAAAGTTTCGGAACTGGGGAAAGCCTTGAAGCCTTTTCCAGCCCGTGATCTAACGGCATTGGCAGCAACGGTGGATCGCGATGAGTTGCGCAGGATTATTGCTTATGGCATTAAGGGTACAGACATGGTTCCCAAGAAGTATGATTTGGATGCCGCTGGTATTGAAGATGTTATTGATTATATTTTAACATTTAAGCGTAAGGTGGATATGAAAAATGGCAAGAAGCGTTTTGAGCAAGTGTGCGCGACATGCCATGGTGTGGATGGGCGCGCGAAAACAGGCATGGGTGCAAAAAACCTTGTCTACTCTGATCTTACGTTAAAAGAAACTGTGCATACGATTCGTTATGGTCGACCTGGCACAAAAATGAGTGGTAAGCGGCACCAGTTGAGTAACCCTGATATTGAAGATATCGCCAACTATGTGCATGAGCTTCGTTTTAAGGCGGATGCCAATAAAGGCGAAAAAATATTCGTCTCAACATGTAAGACCTGCCATGCTTCGCCATCAGCTATTCGCTTGGTTGGCAACCGTGCGCATCAAACAACGATTGCCGAGTTGAATGACTATGTGCTTGACTTACGAATTCGTCATGGTCGGCATATTCATTTATCTAGGAAAGCTGTGAAGAAGCTTTCTGAAGATGATGCACAAGACTTAATTGCATATTTAAGACAAGAAACGCAATAGTATGCTAGCAAACCATCAAGGTGCCACTCGATTGGGTGGTGCTGATTTGTTTCATTTGGATCTTATCAAAAAGCATGATAAGGCAGGGCCTCGATATACATCGTATCCCACTGCGCCCATGTTTCATGCAGGTGTAGGTGTGGCGCAATATGCGCAAGCCTTAAAGCGTGTGGCTCATGAAGAAGCACCGCTTTCCTTGTACATTCATATCCCATTTTGTAATACAGTATGCTACTATTGCGGTTGTAATAAAATTGTCACCAAACAGTATGACCGTGCTCAACCTTATTTGGATTTGCTATACAAGGAAATTGGTGCAGTTGCAGATTTGCTTGGCAATAGCCGACCAGTGACGCAGCTTCACTTTGGTGGCGGTACACCAACATTCCTCAATGATGAACAAATCAAGATGCTGATGGGCAAACTGCGTGAGCGTTTTCAGTTTGTTGATGATGACAAAGCTGAATACAGTATTGAAATGGATCCTAGAGAGTGTACCCCAGAAACGGTAAAGACGCTGAGAGAAGTGGGTTTCAATCGTATGAGCATGGGGGTTCAAGATTTTAATCCTGTTGTACAAAAGGCGGTCAACCGTGTTCAAAGTCAAGAAGTGACTCTTCAAGTGCTTAATGATGCGAGGCGTGAAGGCTTTAAGTCGATCAATATTGATTTGATGTATGGCTTGCCGCATCAGACGGTGAATACATTTGATGCGACATTAGACCAAATTATCGCCTTTAGCCCTGATAGGATTGCTTTGTTTAATTATGCACATTTACCAGCAATGTTTATGCCGCAGCGTCGTATTGATGAGTCAGCCATGCCAAGCCCACAAGAAAAGCTGAATATTTTAGAGCACAGTATTAATAAGTTGATTGATGCAGGTTATGTGTTTATTGGTATGGATCATTTTGCCAAGCCTGATGATGAATTGACCATTGCTCAGCAAGAAGGCAAGCTTTACAGGAACTTTCAAGGCTACTCCACACAGGCTGATTGTGACTTGGTTGGTTTGGGCTTGACCTCGATTGGTTATGTGGGTGGAAGTTTTTTTCAAAACCATAAAGATATGGATGACTATCAGGCTGCAATCGAAAAAGATGGTTTGGCGGTGTTTCGAGGTTATACTTTATCGGAAGAAGATCACCTGCGCAGGGCTGTAATTATGCGTTTGATGTGTGACTTCAAGCTGGACTTTGGCATCTTTGAACAAGCGTTCGCGATTGACTTTAAGCAGCATTTCGCGGATGCGTTGGCTGATTTGGAAGCCATGCAAGATGATGGGTTATTAACCCTGACAGATGCCAGCCTTGTCGTATTGCCAGCGGGTCGTTTGATGATTCGTAATGTTGCCATGATTTTTGATGAGCACCTGCGCCACCAAGAACAAAAAAAACAGTTTTCCAAGGTATTGTAGTTGTCTCGTATATCCCCTCCTGTCCCCGAGCGCTTTCTGAGCAAGGCATATCAGTCGGTATTGGCAAAAGGTGTAAGCAAGCAAACGGTTACCTTCATGGAAGAGGCTCTGAGTGTCATGCAGGACATTGCAAGCCAAGGGTACCCTGATGAGGTTTGTGGCTTGTTGATTGGTCACACAAGTACGAAAGGGTGGCTGGTGGAAGAAGTTCGTCAGGTTGAGAACCTGAATAAGGAGAGGGCGGCAGATCGGTTTCAACTTGACCCAGCTGGCTATCAGGCTATTGATGCTTCACTTCGTGGCAGTGGCAAAGAAATTATTGGTGTGTTTCATTCGCATCCAGATTGCCCAGCGCAACCATCACCCACAGACTTGAGCAACGCATGGGAAGGGTTTGTTTACCCTATTGTGAGTGTTGTGCAAGGTGAAGTGGCAGAGGTGCACTGTTGGGTGCTAACCGATGATGTTTCGGCAGGTGGTGTTTTTCAGAAGTTGCTTCATCACACTTAAAGGCGCAGGGTTTGTCTATGCGATTTCAGATTTTTACTTTTTTGCTGCTTGCATTGTTTTTAACAGCTTGTGCATCTTCAGGTTTAGCTCCTCAGCAAAATAAAACCGAAAAGTCTCAACTCAAAGCCTCTGCTTCCCCCGTTAATCTTGAGAAAATGGATATACCCTTTCTTTATTTGGCAGCGCAAGATGCTATCAACAAAAGGCAATATGGGCTGGCTATTCGTTTTCTTCAAGCTATTGTGAAGAAAGAACCTGAAGCCTTGGAACCAAGGTTTGAGTTGGTTGAGCTGATATTAAGTAGTGTGCACGGTAAGGTTCAAGCTCAAACATACATGGAAACCATACCTGACGCTGCTGTGGCAGCTATGAGCGCAACCCAGTATACGCAATATCAATTGCTTTATGCTCGTAGTTTGATAGCAAATCAACAGTCAGAACAGGCTGCGAAGTTGCTGAAAAGCATATTGCAGGCACAGCCTCAGCGGGTTGATGTTCGTTTGTTGCTTGCCAAGATGTATGCCATCAACCATCAATATGCCTTAGCGCACGACACAGTGGACACGGGATTAAAAGCACATCAAGACCTCCGGTTGCAACGCTTGAAGGTTCAGCTTTTATTGCAGCAAGGCAAACTTGCGCAGGCAGATAGGCTCTTAAAACAAATGCAGGCGACCTATCCTGAGCATGAAGATATTGTGTTGCAACGAGCGGAGTTGGCGGAGAAGCTTGGCAACAGTGCCAAAGCAGAGCGGTTGCTTCAACAGTTTATTCAGACGCGCGAAAATACTGCCCTGCAATCTTATCATATGCTGGCCAATATTTATGAGCGTCAAAACAAGTTTAATCAAGCGATCGCAATTTACCAGAAGCTGATTCCTCTTACTGCATCGGATGCTGAGGTGCTGATGTCCATTGGCAGGCTTCATTATCAAATGCAGGCATTTGATCAGGCTGCGGGATATTTTAAGCAAGCTGTTGAGCAGCTTACACCACAAAACAAGCGTTCCCCTGTTCGCGATGACTTGGCAACCGCAAGTTTTTACTATGGTGCAAGCCTTGAGGCTTTGCATCAGTGGAAGCAGGCCATCCCTGAGTATCAACGGTTAACACCCAAGCACAGGTTTTACTTGGATGCGCAAATGCGTTTGGCAAGCATAGATATCACCTACAAACAATGGGATACAGCAGAAAAACGATTACTTGAGCTTCAAGCGCAATATGCAAATAACATGGCAATTTATGAGCTTTTATCAGGGCTACGCCTACAGCAAGAGCGGTACCGGCTTTTAATTCAAGAGTCAGACAAAGCTCTGGACTTGGGCTTTTCAAGGCAGTTGTTATTTAATCGTGCTGTGGCCTTTGAGAAGCTAAAAGCATTTGAACAGTTGGACAAAACATTAGATAGTATTCTGGCGCAAAACCCTAACGATGCTGAAGCACTTAACTTTTATGGTTATAGTCTGGCAGAGCGTGGGATTAGGTTGGATGAAGCGCAGCGTATGCTTGAAGCAGCACTGGAAATTCGCCCCAATGATGGCTATTACCTGGATTCGTTAGCATGGATATTTTTTCAAAAGGGGGGGTATAGCAAGGCATTAACCTACCAGTTAAAAGCGGTGCAATATATTCCAGATGATGCTTTGATGATGGAGCACTTGGGTGATATTTATTGGCAGCTTGGGCATCAGCATCAAGCAAGGGAAGCATGGGAGCAAAGCTTGAAGCTAGGGCATGAACAAGCTGGTCGGGTTGAAGACAAGATAGAAAATGGCTTGGTGAGTGGTGAGTAAACTTGCGCTTATCTTGGTTGCAGTGTTGTTAGCTGCTTGCGTGAAGAATACCGAAGTGTTACCTGCATATGAGCCCATCACATCATTTTCAGGGCGGCTTTTGGTTTTTGATCAAAAGCATAGGTTTCAACTGGAGTTGGACTGGCTTGCCAATGAAGACAAGGGTATGTTGCGTTTAACGCATGCTTTGTCGGGTCATGTTGTGTTTGTGCGCTGGCAAGGGGAAGACATGTATTGGCGTGACAATGCCAAGGTTTTGAATTGGCAAGGTATGTCGGTATCACAATTGCATGAGATGGGTGTGTTGCTGCCGCCATGGACCCTGGCCAAAATATTTTTGGGTCAATACCCGAGAACCATGTATAGTCGAGATAAGCTGTTATGGAGAGGTGAGTGGGATGGCTATCCGTTACAAGTTAAATGGGTAGAGGGCTACAAGCGTGTAGAAATTGTGGACTTCAAACGCGGTCGAAAAGCGGTTGTGCTGATTCATGATGAGTAATGTTTTTCCAGCACCAGCGAAAGTGAATTTGCATTTAGCTGTTACAAATGTGCGAGATGATGGGCTGCATGATCTTCATACAAGCTTTGTTTATGTGGATGTAGCCGATAACTTGGACATCAGCCTTGCGAAAGGCTTGCGGGTTACTTGCAGTATTCCAGCTTTGAGTGGAGAGAAAAACCTGGTCTTTCGGGTACTTCAGGCATTTCGGAAGAGGTTTGGCGTTACCCAAGGTCTTAGGATTCATGTGAATAAAGCATTGCCTGCGCAGGCGGGTTTGGGGGGAGGCTCTTCAGACGCGGCAACAGCTTTGATGGTTGCTAATCAGCTGTGGGGAGTAGGTTGCAATGTAGCAACCTTGATTGATTTTGCAGCACCGCTTGGCGCAGATATTCCGTGTTTTTTGTTTGGGCAAGCAAGTCTGGCACAAGGTGTTGGTGAGCAATTAACACCCTAT
>JALSGX010000074.1 GCA_026982535.1 Ghiorsea sp.
AGGGTGCAAGAAGTTCGGGGTTTAATTCGGTTTCCAAGGCATCGGCGAGCTTGTCCAAGGATGCCATGGTTCGCTCAGTTTGACTGATGCCATCGCTGCCAACACCCAACGATGTTAACCAAGCTTGGCGGAATCCGCCCTGTTCAAACAAGCCGTGGATATATGTGCCCCAGACTTGTTGATCATCCGAGCATTGGGCAAATGGAAACAGAGATTCATTGGCATCAGAAATACCATGATGGATTTCATAACCTGTGATGCGTTCGGCGCTTGGATAGTGCGCTTGGCAGTCCACCTGGCGCAATGTTTTCTCTTCTGCCATGGTGGTGGTCAAAGGCAATAAACCCAGCCCTTCAAGGCTTTGCCCTTCCACACCATCATCTTCAATATATTTGCCCAACATCTGCAAACCGCCGCAAATGCCAAGCACTTGCCCACCATAGCGCAAATGCTGTTGAATCACTTGGGCAAAGCCTTGTTCTTTAAGCCAAAGCAAGTCGGAAGACACATGCTTGGAGCCAGGTAATACAATCAAATCAGCAGGTTGCACATCATCAGGGTTACGCACAAAACGCACATCAATGCCTGCCTCGGAAGCCAAAGGGTCGATGTCATCATGGTTGGACATACGCGGGTAAGCTATCACGGCAATATTGAACTTGGCGGTTTCAGCCAGTGTATCCGCGTGGCGAAAGGGGCTATCTTCTTCGGGTAGATCCAACGCCAACCAAGGTATAACACCTGCAAGCGGCTTGTGGGTTACCCTTTCTAACCACACCAGTGCATCTTCCAATAAATCTTTAGAGCCGCGAAAACCGTTAATCAATAAAGCCTGCACACGGCTTCGTTCACTGTCCGACAAAATATCAAGGCTGCCTTTGAGTGAGGCAAACACACCACCTCGGTTGATGTCACCCACCAGCCACACAGGCACATCAGCCACTTCGGCAAAGCCCATATTGGCAATGTCACCCTCGCGAAGATTGGGTTCAGCAGGGCTACCTGCACCCTCCACAATCACCACATCATAACCTGCTTTGAGCTGTTCAAATGATTCAAGCACGGTATCCAACAACACAATCCTGTCTTGGCGAAAGCGTTTGGCTTCCAACTTCCCTACGGCTTTCCCGCGCACAATGAGTTGCGCTTTATGGTCGGCTTCGGGTTTAATCAACACAGGGTTCATGTCCACAGTGGGTGCGATGCCACATGCCAAAGCTTGCAAAGCCTGGGCTCTGCCAATTTCACCACCATCAGCAGTCACCGCAGCATTATTGCTCATGTTTTGCGGCTTGAATGGGGCAACTTTGATGCCGTTTCTAGCCAGCAATCGGCATAATCCTGCCACCAACACGGATTTACCCACACCCGATGCGGTGCCTTGAATCATCAGGTTTTTTTGAACTTTTCCGCTTTGGAAGTACGGCGTTAGCCGTGTCTTTATCATGTCAAACTTGCGCGACTAAAGTCGCACTTCCAATGGTGGTATCCGTATGTATTCATCATGGATCATTTGCCGCAGGTGCGAGCAAGTCGGTATTATGTTGTGTTGGGTTTATCAATCGCATGGTTGGCAATTAGATGGATAAAAACACATTGTGGCAAGTATGGGTATAATTTCCTACCATATGCGTGCTTTGTTTTTACAATGAGAGAGTTCTTTCTGGGGGGGGAGAGTGAGACTTAAGCTTGTACAATATGTTTTTACAGCTTTGTTGGTGATAAGCGCCAGCATAACATGGGCTGAAGCGTATGATATGACAATAGGTGCATCATATACTGGCGAGAGTGTTAGCAATGTGCGTGGCGGTCAAGCTACAGGCTCTGCTTTTTTGGGCACAGCGGATGTTTCGGTGCAGCTTGATTTACCCAGTGGTGGGGTTTGGTTTGCTGAAGTGTTGTTTAATCATGGTCAAAATCCATCCGATTTCATTGGCGATATACAGGGTGTATCCAATATCGCTGATAATGCTGGGGTGCGCTTGTTACAATTCTGGTATCAGCATACATGGCATGAGAAGCATAGCTTGACCATTGGCTGGCATGACTTAAATAGTGAGTTTTATGTTTCGGGTCATGCTTCTTTGTTTACCCATTCATCGTTTAGCATAGGCCCTGAAATCACAGGCAATGTACCCACTTCATCATGGCCAGAAACAGGGCTGGGTGTTCGCTTTGAGCGGAGAAATGAGCATCATTATTATCACTTGGAAGTCTATGGTGGCAATCCTGCATCCAATGCAGTAGATATTGCCAATGATGGCTTGATGTGGATAGCTGAAACGGCGCACTTGGTTGAAGATTCAACTTATAAGCTTGGTGTATGGCTGCATACCGCAGACAAGACCGCTCCTGATGGTCAAGTATATAGTAAAGATTATGGTGCATACATGATTTTGGATTATGTGGTTGATGATACATGGGGGCTTTTCTTGCAGGCAGGAACGACCCCCCAAGATCGCAATGATATTGCCAGCTATATCGGGCTTGGCTTGCATGTGCATGGTGTGTTTGCGGGTAGAGGAGATGATGTCTTTGGTATTGCGATGGCGAGAGCAGGGTTTAGTCCACTTTATCAAAGTGCGCATAATAGCGCATTCGCTGAAACAGTTGTGGAAGTGACCTATGATATTGCGGTTACAGAGCATGTTAGCGTTCATCCTGCTTATCAGTGGATTCAATACCCCAGCGGCGACAAAACCTTGGCTGCAGCAAATGTGGTGATACTGCGCTTTGAGATGGATATTTAAGGGTGAGGGTAATATTGCGGGCTTTATATGTGTTATTGTGCTGTTTATGGTTCAATATTGCCCAAGCCAGCGAACGCATTTTGGCGCTTGCGCCGCATATTTGCGAAACGCTTTATGCCATTGGTGCTGAAAAGGATACTGTGGGCGGGGTAAGTTATTGCGATTATCCAGAGGCTGCGAAAAGCTTGCCTCGCATTGGTGCATACAACCGTATCAATGTTGAAGCGGCAATGTTGTTAAAACCCACGCTTGCTATTGCCATGAATCCACAAATACCAGGCTTGGAAAAATTACAACAACTGGGTGTGCAAACCACGGCAAGCAACCCCATGACTGTTGCTGAAGTATTGGCGGATATTCGGCGAATGGGCAAACTTACAGGGCATGAGAAACAAGCCAATCAAGTGGCTGATGATATGCAAAAGCGGCTGGACACACTGAGACA
>JALSGX010000075.1 GCA_026982535.1 Ghiorsea sp.
ATCGACCAATATCTTTCATGCGTGTTTCCACAGGTTTGCCACGCTCTAATAATGTCACCTGCTTACCTGCTTCAATTAAGGCTAAAGCAGCAAACAACCCCGCAGGTCCAGCGCCCACCACAATAACATGCTCTGCTTGACTACCTTTAGCTCGCAAGGATTCAGGTTTTTCTATGTGTAGGCGGGATGTCACATCCTTTTGAATCTGCGGATGTGATTTGCTGGGTTGTTGAGCCAGCTCACATTCTATGCTACACACAAAATGTACATCGCTGCGTTTGCGCGCATCAATGGCTTTGCGCACGATGCTCCATGATTGAAGCGCTTCAGCTTTAATGCCCAGTGTATCACAAATACGCTTGGTTATATATGTATCGTGTTCATCCAAGCCGATATTAAAATTGTTGAGTCGAATTAACATGCCGTGAAGCTAGCAGCATTGGAACATCGCTTGAAGCGCTATAAACCGTTATGCTTTGCCCTATGCCAGTATTGTTGAACTTGGACAAAGGTATTTTACTTGAAGACTCACGGTTTATTTTCTTAAATAAACCTGCGGGTTTGGCGGTTCATGGTGTGACTCGTGATGATTCGGGTGAGCAAAGCTTGGGTGTGATTGAACAGTTGCGCAAAAGCCGACCTGATGCACCGTATTTGGAGCTTGCCCATCGCTTGGATAAGGCGACCTCAGGTGTGTTGGTGATTGCCAAGCGCAAAAGCGCACTCAGGGCATTTCAAAAGCAGCAAGAGAATCGCGGTGTGGATAAATATTATGTCGCCTTGGTTAAAGGCGTGTGGCAGGGCGGGCATAAAAAAGTGGATGCGCCGCTTTTGAAAAAGGTGGATAAAGCTGGCAAGTGGACTGTGGTGGTGAATAAAGATAAGGGCAAGCGGGCTGTATCTTATTTTTCGCCCGTGCAGTTGTTGGATGATACTTCGTTATTAAACATCAAAATCGTCACAGGACGCACCCATCAAATCAGGGTTCACGCAGCTTCCATTGGTTTTCCCATTATTGGTGATGACAAATATGGCGATACTGCGTTTAATCAACAAAAGAAGGCGAATCGCCTGATGCTTCATGCCCAATCCATTAAGTTTTCATTGCCTGATATTGCCGATTATCATGTGCAAGTGGATTGGGAACATTCTGTCATTCCCGCTTAGGCGGGAATCCACATCCATCTTTAATCCGCCTCAACCGCCATGGCTGCCATTTTCATAACACTCTCAAATGATTTTGTGCCTGCGATAAATCGTCCATTGTGGCAAAACATGGCATCATCAAGCCCTGTCACGCCTTGTAGTGCTTCATCCGATAAGCCAGCCCAAGCTTTGGGTAATGCTTTTCTATTTTCGAAGGTGTTTAACTGGGAAGGCACAGACTGAATACGCCATTCGCCTGTTTGCGATGGATAGACCACAAACAAAGCTTCATCCGATAAGTTGACCACCGTCTTTTTCCACGGCGTATATTTCTCCAACACAATCACCCTTGGATCATCGGCATTTTCAATGGCTTTTTGCACAATGGCTTTGGCATTCAGCCCGCTTTTTGCCACTGCAATAAAGCGGATTAACACACGCGATGCAAAGTCCACGGCTTCATCAAAGCATTCATCTATATCGCTATCTTCTTCCCATGTGGGGTTAAACATACCAATGGTTTGGCTTAAGCTAATGCCTTCTTGCACACCTGAAACATGCCCGCAATCAATAGCATCAATCGTGGATACCAAGCCACCATCCACCGCATTGGCAAGCTCTTGATTGCCTTGGCACATTTCAATGCCATATTTCTGCCAAATCAAACCAAATGAGGAGTAGGGAATACCATTCTCGCGCTCACCCGCACCGCCGCGCTGATGATGGTCAAAGCGATCAGTTTCAGGGTCGTATTCACCGCCCACATCCACCACAATATCTGCCTTGGCGATAGTGCTTAAATCGCGGGTGCGAATCAGCTCAAATGAAGGCAGTATATTTTTAAACACAGCGATGCTAAAGACATCATCTGCATGGAAATTGCCGTTGTGTGTGACTATTGTTTTATGGTTCATATGCTCGGTGTCCATGTTGGAAGGTTTTATATTTTGAGCAAGCCTATACCAAGATAACTTACAAAAGTAGAATCTTTTCATCGTGCAAACATATTGACTTAGCTAACCAGGCGGACTAAGTTTGCCTTGCGATAGGAGTTAATGATGCACCAAGTCAATATCCATGAAGCGAAAACCAACTTGTCCAAGCTGATTCAAGAAGCTCTAAATGGTGAAGAAGTGATTATCGCTAAAGGCAATAAACCTGTGGTCAAACTTGTGCCTTTGCAGCAAGAAAAGAAAGAACGAAAGCTTGGTTTGGCGAAAGGAAAAATTACCATGACAGATGATTTTGATGCACCTTTGGATGATTTTTCGGCGTATATGTAATCATGCGTTTATTATTAGACACACATGCCTTGATTTGGATGGTATCGCTTGATGATAAACTCAGCGAAAAAGCCAAAACACTTATCTTAGACACGGATAACGAATTGTTTCTCAGCGTTGCCAGCATTTGGGAAATATCTATCAAAGCAAGCCTTGGTAAACTTATTCTACAACAGCCTATTGAACAGATTATCAATCAACAAGTGCAAATCAATGGCGTGCAGCTTATCAGCATCGAAGCTGCACATGCTTTAGCCGTAAGCACACTGCCATGGCATCACCGAGACCCATTTGACCGTTTAATCATAGCGCAAAGCCAACTGGAAAACCTAACTATTTTAGGTTGTGATACGGCGATGGATGTTTATGAAATTGAAAGGATTTGGTGAAGTCACTCTCTGAAAATGCACGAAGAAAGACCTTGTATCTGCCCCCTTTTTACCGTGAAATACACACTCATGGCATAAGCACCAATAATCACGAACTCAACTTGGTGCTGTTGAAGCTCGGAAATCATATCTTGGTAGTCGTTAGCTAACACGAATAAGCTTCACCTTGGTTCTGTCCATTTTTTAGGGATAGGTGTAGACCAAGTCATGCAAGTGACTTCCCAGACCTTGTTAAACACCATATCAGGCTTTTCTTCGCCCAACTTAACCATTTTGACTTGTTTCTTATCCATAAACTAATGCTATACCGATTACGCCAATGCTTCCAGCTTGGTTTTTGCAGCTTGAAGTTCGTTTAACTTCGCTTCAAGTG
>JALSGX010000076.1 GCA_026982535.1 Ghiorsea sp.
AAGAAGGTTTCATTGGCACTCACGCCCCAGTTTTCTAGCGTGGTAATCACGCGCTCATGGGCAGGCGCATTGCGGGCAGTGATGATGGCGGTGCGTACAATGCGCTGGTAGCTGCTGTCTTGCTCTTCTTCGCACTCTTCCAGTGCTTGGATATAGGATAATTTGCGGAATAAATCTGCCAAAGGTCCTGGATTATGCGGGATAGCTGATTTATCCACTTCATGCTGTACAAAGTCATCCAGTTCACCATCACGGTACACACTTTCAGACTCATCATCGGCAATCACACCGTCAAAATCGAAAGCAATGCGCAGCTCATGGTCATTCTCATTATCAATAATATCGGTGGGTAACACTGTGCCTGCGGGATAGCCTGCGTCAATGGCTTTGAGTACATCACCTTCATTGGCAGATAAAAAGAGTGAGGCATTAAAAGCAGGGATATATGCGTAGGGTGATTTGCCTTCCATAAACGCAGCACGGGTGATGTCCAAGCCGTGATGCTGAATAGAGCGGAACACGCGTTTACCAGTCACGGCTGAGTTACGCGACAATAGCACCACTTCCACAGGTTTTTCATCAGGAAAGCGTTCGTTAATACTTAAAAAACGGCGTACAAAAGGAAATGCCACACCTTTTTTGAGGAAAACATTCAAGTTGTCTTCTTGGTAGATTTTGTATGCCTTAGCACCTTGCTCACGAAAGACTTTGTCCGACTCGCTTAAATCAAACAACGCACTGGATGACACCGCAATCACAAGCTTTTTATCAATCGAATATGCCATTAAACCTCCGTTTGTGTGCAGTGAAGCATAGCAGTTGTGAGTTGGTCAAGTTGATTATTTTCAATCACAAAAGGCGGCATGGTGTATAACAATTGACCAAAAGGGCGCAGCCATACGCCTTGTTCAATCAAATCTGCCTGTATGCTTGGAATATCCATAGCTTCTTTCATTTCAACCACGCCAATTGCCCCCATCACCCGCACATCGGCGACTTTATCGGATGACAAACAAGGCAACAGCCCTTGCTTGAGTTGGGTTTCAATGGTTTGAATGCGCTTTTGCCAATCGGATGCCAATAATAGGTCAATAGATGCTTTAGCCACAGCACATGCGAGAGGGTTTGCCATAAAGGTGGGACCGTGCATGAGGATGTTGCCCTGCTTTTGAATGCCTTGGCTGATTTTGGGGTCGGTCAACACGGCGGCAAGGGTCATGTAGCCGCCTGTTAATGCTTTGCCTAGGCATAAGATGTCGGGTGCAATGTCTGCATGTTCACAAGCAAATAATTTGCCTGTGCGCCCAAAGCCTGTGGCAATTTCATCGGCAATCAGCAATACGCCATATTCATCACAAAGCTTGCGGATTTCAGCCAAGATTTCGGCATCGTAAAACAGCATACCACCTGCACCTTGGATGATGGGCTCAACAATCATGGCGGCAAGTTCTTGATGATGTTTGGCAAAAGCGGTGCGTAAATCTTGGGTGTTTGGCGGCACAAAAATGTGTGTAGGCATCAAACCTTTGTAGAGGTGGTGCATGCTGTTTTCAGGGTCGCAGACACTCATTGCGCCAAAGGTGTCGCCGTGATAAGCGTGGGTAAGGCTGAGAAACTTGGTTTTTTTGTCGTTGTTCTGCCCTTGCCAGTATTGCCATGCCATTTTGAGTGCAACTTCCACGGCAACGGAACCTGAATCGGCGAAAAAGACATGTTGTAGGCTGCTGGGGGTGATGTCGATTAAGGTTTTGGCTAAATCCATGGCAGGTTGATGGGTTAAGCCGCCAAACATGACATGCGCCATGTCTTTGAGCTGCTTTTCAATGGCTTGGTTGAGTTCTGGTACATTATAGCCATGAATGGCTGACCACCATGAGCTCATACCATCAATAGCTTGTTGCCCGTTATCCAAGGTGAGGTAAACACCACTCGCCGATGCTACTTGATAGACAGGGTTGGGGTTGGGCATAGCGGCATAAGGATGCCATACATGCTGTTGCTCCCAAGCTTTATCCGCAGGCATCAGAGGAATAGCTTAAGGGCTTGGTTATCGCTTTCATCGACAAAGGTGTAGCCCACATCATCAAGAAAAGTATGGAAATCAGGTCGTTCTGCATCTGGCACTTCAAAACCAACCAAAACACGCCCAAATGCTGCACCATGATTGCGATAATGGAACAGAGATATATTCCAACGCCCTGCAAGTTTGGTTAAAAAATCCAACAATGCACGAGGGCGCTCGGGAAACTCAAAGCGATACAAGTGTTCATGTTGCGCATCCACCGATTTGCCACCCACCAAGTGGCGCAAATGCAGCTTGGCGGCTTCATTATCCATCAAGCTGATGACATGGTAGCCTGCTTCACCAAGCTCTTCGGTAATTTGTTTAGCCTGCGTGCCATGCTTGATAGCCACACCAACATACACATAAGCTTTATCACGACTACTCATGCGGTAGTTGAATTCTGTGATATTGTATGTGCCCAGTTTTTCGCAGAAAGTCAGGAATGAGCCTGCTTGCTCGGGGATTTCCACAGCAAACAGGGCTTCTCTTCGTTCACCCAATTCTGCGCGCTCGGAAACATGACGCAGGCGATCAAAGTTCATATTCGCGCCACTGTTAATCGCCACCAATGTTTGTCCTGAAATGCCTTCGCGTTTCACATATTTCTTCAATGCCGCCAATGCCAATGCGCCCGCAGGCTCAACAATGGCACGAACTTCATCATAAATGTCCTTGATGGCAGCGCATGTTTCATCCGTATCCACCAAGATAATTTCGTCCAAATATTGTCTGCATAAATCAAATGTAATGTCACCCACCTGTTTGACAGCAACGCCGTCCGCAAAGATGCCGACTTGGTCTAAAGTGACCAGTTTATCCGCCTTGATAGATTCATACATGGCTGCTGAATCCACAGGTTCAACACCAATCAATTTGGTGTGTGGCGACTTGGCTCTGAAATAGGCTGCAATACCCGCTGCCAAACCGCCACCACCGATAGGGATAAACACGGCATCAATGTCTTTATTCGATTGTGCTAACAACTCTTTGGCGACTGTGCCTTGCCCTGCAATGACCAGTTCATTGTCGTAGGGGTGGATAAAGGTGTAGCCATTTTCATCACACAACACCTTGGCGTGTGCTGCTGCGTCGGAATAGGAGTCGCCAATGAGTACAACCTTGCCACCCATATCTTCCACAGCAGAGATTTTAATATCAGGCGTGGTTTCAGGCATCACAATGGTGGCTTCAATACCAAGCTTTGCGGCACTCATGGCAACACCTTGGGCATGATTGCCTGCCGATGCGCAAATCACGCCTTTGGACTTTTCTGCATCGGATAAGTTGGCGATTTTATTGTATGCGCCGCGCAGCTTGAATGAATAAACAGGTTGCAAGTCCTCGCGCTTGAATACAATATTATTGTTCAAGCGTTTGGATAATTTGGGCGCGGTATTGAGCGGTGTTTCGATGGCAACATCATACACCTTGGCTTCATCAATCGCTTTTACATAATCAAAACTCATGGTTACCTACTTTCTATTGGTTTCAGCCAAGCTCCAGCCCAACTAAACAGGAAACATACACATAACATGAATATAATCGAAGCCCCAGATGGCCAATCGTATTGGTATGACCACATCAAGCCACTCATGGTGCCAAACATGGAAAACAACAAACTCAAAAGCCATAAACCAAGCATGGAACGACCCCAAAACCATGCGCATGCAGCGGGAAGCACCAGTAAACCTGTGGTTAGCACAATACCCGCAAGCTTAACGCACATCACCACGGTTAAACCCACGACTGCATAAAGTATAAGTCGCAAGCGCGATGTGGCAATGCCTGAAGCTTTGGCGGTAATCACATCAAACGCCATGCTCCACCAGCTTCTTGCCCAAATCATCAGGCTCAATAAAACAAAAGCGCTGCCCCATGAAATCCATAGTGTGTCTTGCTCAGAAACTGTGAGAATATTGCCAAACAAAAGCCCGAATAAATCCACTTCATAACTGTTGGCATTGGAAATCAAAATCACACCCAATGCCATACTGCCCGCAAACAATACACCTGTGCCTGCGTCTTCGTTGATACCTTGGCGTTTGGGCAATAATGCCAACAAAAGCGCAATTACCACAGCGGTGACGGCGGCGGTGGGCAGTAGAGGTAAACTTAAGGTCACAGCAAGCCCAAGCCCTGCAAGGGAAGCATGAGACACGCCCACGGTGAGGAAAGATAAGCGGTGCGCCAACACCATCATGGACATGGATGATGTGACCACGGCAATGAGCAGAGCGGGGAACAATGCGCCCAACATTACAGGGCTAGAAAAGAATGCGCCTAGAAAATCAATCATGATGATGCCTGTGAGCGTTATGTTTGGCAACAGGCGCGCAACCAATGCAACTGGCATCATGCGCCACAATGTTGACATGATCGCCATACATTTCACGCCACACTTCATCGGGAATGGTGTCGCCTTTCTTGGCATGATAGTGGATGTTTTTATTCAAACACGCCACAGAATCGACATAAGATGTGATGGCTGCAATATCGTGTTCTACCATCAGCACAGTCATGTTTTCTTCGTCACATAATTTGCGTAGAAGCTTGTATAGTTTTTCTTGGTGGCGGCTATCCAAAGCGGCAGATGGCTCATCCAGTAGCAGTAGTTTAGGCTGGCGAACCAAGGATCTGGCAAGGCGAACCCGTTGCTGTTGCCCGCCTGATAAATGACGAAAGTCTTCAAATTGGTGTTTGGTCATTTCCACCAAATCCAGGGCATGGGCAATCATAGTGCGCTCTTGCTCTTTATTTTGGAAAAGGCGGCTGAATAATGTGCTTTGGTAGCTGGTTAAGCCCATGCCAACCACATCATACACACGAAGCGGAATATCGGGTTGATTGTTTTGCGCTTGATGCAGATAACCCAAATCTCTTTGTAGCTTTTGGCGGGTTTTGCTGTTCAAGCAATGACCAAACAAATCAATATGCCCAGCATCGGGTTTGCGCAATCCTGCGATAATCGTCAAAAGCGTGCTTTTTCCTGCACCATTCGGACCAATGATACCCATAAAATGACCCGCTTCGACTTCCAATGAAAGGTTGTCGAGAATGGGTTTTTTATCTGAGCCAAAACGGATGTGGGATACATGAACCACGGGTGTATTCATGGTTGTTGCGCCATATAAGCTTTAAGTGTTTTAAGGTTGCGCTGCATCAAGTCCGCCCAGGGTTCTCCGCAATGCCCCAAAGCATCCAGTTTGGTAAAGCGGTGTAGGCTATGCTTTTGCAACCAGAGTAAGGCGCGATTGCTGTGATTGGTATCACCAATTAAAATGGTTTGCGGATACTTTTGCAGAGTGGCTAGCGCCTTTTCAAGGTTTCGAGGACCGTATTCTTGCCCATGCTGTGTTGACTCGAGTATGCCACGAATCGGTACACCCAACGCTTCAAACAAGCCTTTCCATGAGGGATGCTGCATCATCACACCGCGTTGTTGAAGTTGGTATTCCTCAACAAAGCTTTGCCACTGATGCCACATATCCTGGGACATCTTTGTGGCATCATGCAAGCGTATATGGATGCTGTCGTTATTCATGGGGAATAAAGGACTTAGTGTTTGAGCAAGCTTGGGTAGGGCAGCAGACACTTCTTTTGGGTTTAACCACGCATGATTATGTGCGTGATGCGTATGCTTATGTTCTTTTTGCCACAAACTGAGTGTGGGGGCTTGTGCAGCCAGACTAGACCAATACCCATCATCGCGTGGTGAACGAACCAGAAGCTTGGCTTGGTGCAAGCGCTCAACTTGGCGGGGTTTGATTTGAAAATGGTGGGGGTCGGCATTGTTGGACAACAAACATTGAACTTGTGCTTGAGGCGCAAGCAGTAAAACCAAACCTGATAAAGGTGGTAGCGTTACAAAAATGTATGGTTCCTGACTCGACTGTTCAGCATGACTCATACTTGTAAAAAGTAGCATGAGCAGCCCTAAAATGGTTGTGTTTTTCAATGTTTGGTTTCCCTGTAGTTGTTGGTAAACATTGCAATTTACCATAAAACTATCAATCTTTGTGGCGCAATCTAGCAATATATTGTGATTTTGTAAGGTTTGATGAGGAGTATGCAGTATGTTGTCACCTGATTACTTTGAATACCGATGGAGTTGGTATCGTCCTATTTTGCAGCAAGGTGAGAGCGCTGCCAATCGCTGTCGTGTGGACGCAAGGCGCTTGCCGCTTTGTGTGCCAGGTGAAGACGCCCGAGAGTATGTGCCTTATGTAATGGAGCCAGCATTAAGCCTTGTTTTTGCCAACAGTGTTAAACGATTACATGAATACTCTGTACGCTATATGATTGATGGTGTGCGTATTTCAGCACACCAGCTGCCTAAAATGACACCTGTATCGAGGGCGATGTTCACGCATTTACAGAAGCTATACCCCCATTTACCAACGACCTTGCTGCACCATTGGTGTGCAGATGATCAAGGTGGGGTTGCGCTATTGAATGTGCTCAATGGGATGTGGGAGCAATCTTGGGCGCAAGATCAACAGGACTCTGCCCCCTGGGTTCCTGCTGTAAATGTATTTATTTTACACCAGTTGCGACAAGCTATAGCGCATTTACCCCAAAAGCATGCCTTGCACAATGATAGGGTGATGGTTTCGATATTGGGCGGCATCTATGATTGGGCGTTGCGCACATTTTTGAAAAAGCATGTTGATGGGGCTGTGGAAATGACCCGCATTGCAACTTATGAAACCATGATTATTCCAGCAACACCGATGGCTTTTTTATATCAGCAGCCAGATACCAGCTTGCTTGCGGATACACCCTCTGTTATTTCTGCATATGGCTTGGAACCTGATTTACTGCCGCGAATGCGAGAAATGCGTGAAAAAGTGGGGGTTCGAAATGAAGCGGGCATTTTAACACTTGTGGCTAAAGATCGTATGGGCGCACATATGCTTAAGCGAAGCTGGGCAAGGTTGTCATTGTGGGCATTGGCACAAAAAACACAACAAGGTGTTTGGATGCAGTGGGTTTGGGACGCGAAAAAGTTGGATATGTTGTTGGCGAGACCCGAGAAGCTGCCTGCTGCTGTGGTGAAGCTGCTGGAGTCGGCTAAAGGTGAACACCCTGTCGCAGGTTGGCTGCTGGCAGAGCGAGAGCAGGCTGGAAAAGGCAAAAATAGAAAACCAGTGGGTATGCCTTGGTTGCAAGGTGATGTTGTACTGAATGCTTTTCGTGTGTTTGAGGAAGATGTAAAGGTCGAAGCGGAGCGGCGCAGGCAAGAGTCGTTGTGGATGGATAAAACCAGTGCGATATGCAAGGAGATGCGTGGTGAAGAGGCAAGAGTACGAGTTCAAAAAGCGTATGAAGATGGTGAAATTGTATATTTCCAGATGGACACCAAGCAATCGTTGCATGGAGGGAGCGCATTGGCGAGCAAGCAAGGTTGTTTGCGTATAGAATGGACAGATTATTTGGCGGGTATGACGCTGCTGGTTAAAGACAGGGAAGCTTTTCTTCGCAAGTATTTTCTGCCAGGTATCATTAAAATTATTGATAAGGAAGAGCATGTTTTTTTGGATCAAATCGCAGCATCAGGCTGTTTTTTACGGGGTAGTATTCGTGAGTTAATTCGTACAGGGGATGCGCTCAAGGCACAAATGAAAGAGTGGTTTATCAATGTGAGCGAAGATAGAAGCGGAGTAGATATGCCTATTGTATCCATGTGCGTGGCTTTGTTGGGCAATTGGGATTTTATCCGTCAGAAAAATCAAGATTTAGGTTCCTTTACCATTGCTTTTAGTTTATCTGTTTCCCAAGCTGACGCGGGTGTCGTGCATGATGCTGCGGTAGGGCGGTTGATTGCATACCGTGATCAAAAGTTGGGTAAAGTGCCACTGGGCAGGGTTCGTGTTGATCGTTTGGAAAGCGGTACAGGTCATGCTGAGTATGTATTGTATAACACAGGGTTTGCGATTACTTCGCAAGCACTGAGTGAATTTGTGTCATCCATGCGCAACAAGGCGGTGATTAAGGAGTTTTATCCATCAGATGCTGAAGCAGAAGCGGTGCTTAAGGAGTATCGCCTTCCAGCTAAAGGCTTAAAGGTGGTGTGTGTGCGGCTACGGGAAGAGAACGCGCGTGTTTATATGTTTATTCGTGCTGGTCGCCCGTCTTTGGCGGGGATGGATACAGAAGTGTATGAGATGCTGGATGAACAAAGTACTGTTGCGCAGCGTATTTATCATGAAGGTTTGCCTCGCTGGAGGTGATTTGGCATTTGTTTGATTTGAAGAAGCACCTTCAGTGTGATGCGATGCCTCGTCGGGTGGCTGTGGCATGGTCTGGAGGGGCAGACTCAACAGCCTTGTTGCTTTTGCTCAAAAAAGCAGGTTTTGATGTTGTGGCATGGCATGTGGATCATGGTTGGCATTCTGAGAGCTGTACGCAGGCAAATGATTTGCGAAAGCAAGCTCAAGGCTGGGGTATTCCTTTTTTTCTTGTGACATTGAACAAACCTCTGCGGAGCCTAGAAGCCGAATCACGAAATATGCGTTATGATGCTTTTGCGAAGTTGGCAAAACAACAGCGCCGCTTTCACCTTGCGCTTGGTCATCACGCGGATGATCAGGCAGAAACTGTGTGTATGCGTTTGCTCCAAGGCTCTGGTGTTGCAGGTTGCCAAGGGATGCGGCTTCATCGCCAGCAAGGTGAGCTTCATTTGTGGCGACCTATGCTGGGCATTTCACGGCTTCACATTGAGCAATATTTGTGTGAACAGGGGGTGGCATGGTTACAGGATCCCAGCAACTTTGATTGCTTGCTATGGCGCAATAAAATTAGGCATCAATTGTTTCCTAAAATCCAGGCATATGGGGAAAATCCGCAAAGATTGTTTTTGCGGATTCAGAAGCAAGCAAAGCGTGTTCAAGCTGAAATTGAAGCATTGGCAAAACATATTCATATTCGCTGCAAGGATAGCGATAATAAAGGTAAGGATAACAGAGGGTGTAGTGTTTCGTGGGCAAGTTGGTGTATGCAATCTGAGGTGGTGCGTGTCTATGTGCTGCAAAAAATGATTGGTATTCTGTTTGCAAATAGTAAAGTATTTGGCAGAAAACATTTCACAGCCATCGAGCAATGGAAAAAACATGGTGCTCATGGCTGGGTGAGTTTATCAGGGTGTTATTTGCAAAAACAAGGCGATCAGCTCTGGCTTTTCAAAGGCTACAAGGGTGCTGAGAAATACAATTCACATCAAAGAATAGAGGTTAAATCATGAGTAAAAACTTATTGTTATGGATAGTGATTGGGATGACAATGATGAGCGTATTCAATATGTTCAACAACCCGATGGGTGGGAAAACTGTGCCCATGAGCTATACAGCATTTTTGGAAAAAGTTGATCAAGGGTTGGTCGATGATGTTACGATTCAAGATAAGAAAGCTGTCGGTCACTACCGTGATATGGCGGGTAATATTACACGCTTTGAATTGGAACTGCCCAACGATCCCACATTGGTACAGCGTTTGGTGGACAACAAGGTTGAAGTGAAAGCCACGCATCGAGAAGAATCTATTTTCTTAACGATTTTGATTTCATGGTTCCCTATGCTGTTGTTGATTGGGGTTTGGATATTTTTTATGCGGCAAATGCAAGGTGGCGGTAAAGGAGGTGCCATGGGTTTTGGTAAATCCAAGGCCAAATTGCTAACCGAGCATAAAGACAGAGTAACATTTGATGATGTGGCAGGCTGTGATGAAGCCAAGCAAGAAGTCACGGAAGTGATTGAGTTTTTGCGTGACCCATCCAAGTTTACCCGATTGGGAGGCAAGATTCCCAAAGGCATTTTGCTCGTTGGCCCTCCTGGTACGGGTAAAACGCTGCTCGGTCGTGCGATTGCGGGTGAGGCTGAAGTGCCATTTTTTTCTATTTCAGGTTCTGATTTTGTGGAGATGTTTGTGGGCGTTGGCGCGTCTCGTGTGCGTGATATGTTTGAGCAAGCCAAAAAGCACGCTCCGTGTATTATCTTTGTCGATGAGATTGATGCTATGGGCAGGCATCGGGGTGCAGGCCTGGGTGGAGGCAATGATGAGCGAGAGCAAACATTGAATCAGTTGTTAGTTGAAATGGATGGCTTTGAAGCTAATGAAGGTGTGATTCTTGTCGCTGCGACCAACCGCCCTGATGTGCTTGATCCAGCGTTGCTTCGTCCGGGTCGTTTTGATAGACAAGTCACGGTGGGCAACCCAGATATGCCAGGTCGCATTGCAATTCTAAAGGTACACATGAAAAAAGTTCCCCTTTCTTCGGATGTGGACATTAAAGCCTTGGCACGCGGCACACCTGGTTTTTCTGGTGCAGATTTGGCAAACCTTGTTAATGAGGCAGCACTCAATGCAGCGCGCTATAACCGTGATAAAGTGACCAACCAAGATTTTGAAGAAGCGAAAGACAAGGTCATGATGGGTGCTGAGCGCCGCTCCATGGCGATGACAGAAGAAGAGAAAGCGTTGACGGCTTATCATGAAGCAGGTCATGCTTTGGTTGGCATTCATAGCCCCAAACATGATCCTTTGCATAAAGTCACCATTATCCCCAGGGGGCGTGCTTTGGGAGTTACCATGAATTTGCCAGAACGAGATAGGCTTAGTCAGTCGCGTATAGAACTGGAGTCTCGGTTGGCTTCCTTGTTTGGTGGGCGTGTGGCTGAAGAAATTGTATTTGGCGAAGAAAATATTACCACAGGTGCAGGGCATGATATTCAACAAGCCACAAAAATTGCTAGAGCAATGGTGACGGAATACGGCTTTAGTGATAAATTAGGTAGGTTGCGTTATTCTGAAAATGAAGAAGAAGTGTTTTTGGGGCGTTCCATTACCCAAAGCAAGCATATCTCAGATAAAACAGCGCAATTGATTGATGAAGAAGTTCGTGCCTTTGTGGATGCTGCGGAAGCCAAAGCAAGATCCATCTTGACCGAACATAGAGACCAGTTGGAAATCATTGCTCAAGGTCTTTTGGAATATGAAACCTTAACAGGCAAGGAAGTGACAGCATTGTTAAATGGTGAAAAAATCTATCGGACAGATGATGGCAGTAAGCCATCTAAAACAAAAATGGATGATGATGAAACACCTGTGGTGATGGATGAGGCTGATGATAAGCCTGAAGCTGAAAAAGGGACAGGGCAAGAGAGCTAATCTTGTCTTCTTGGCTTAGACAACCTCATAAGCCAGCTTATGTCATGGGTGTACTCAATTGCACCCCGGATTCCTTTTCTGATGGGTCAACATTGGGTTTGGATGAATTGGTGCGTAAAGCCAAACGCTTGGTTGCGCAAGGCGCGGATATCATAGATGTTGGTGGAGAATCAACACGCCCTAACGCTGTTCCTGTGGCTGAAGCTGAGGAATTGCGGCGTGTTATGCCAGTGATTCAGGCATTGGTTCAAGCAGGTATAACTGTATCGGTTGACTCCATGAAAGCTGAAGTGATGCGTCAAGCTATTGAAGCTGGTGTAAGCTTAGTCAACGATGTGAGTGCTTTAAGGTTTGATGATGCGAGTATGGATGTGGTTGCGGCGTCAGGTGTGGATGTATGTTTGATGCACATGCAAGGTACACCGCAAACCATGCAGCACAATCCTCGGTATGATGATGTTGTATCTGAGGTACTGTCTTTTTTTGAGCAGCGTATTGAGGCATGTATCGAAGTTGGCATCCAAACATCATCTATTATTCTTGATCCTGGGATTGGCTTTGGCAAACGCTTAAGTGATAATCTCCAATTGATTGTCAATATTGATCGCATCAAGCAAACCTTTGGACTACCAGTACTTCTTGGTGTTTCGCGCAAATCCTTTTTAGCGTCCATGACTCAGGCAGATATTCACAATCGTGAAGTGGAGACCGCGGTAGCATCAGCTATCGGGATATTTTGTGGCGCGGATATGATTCGTGTGCATGATTGCCTTGCGCACCATAAAACAGCCACGGTTGCAGCCCAATTATGTGATGCAAGGTTACACAATGGTAAGGTGAGTCATGGATAGTCTTCAGCTCAGTTTGATTGACTTGCTTGATATCAGCATTGTAGCACTGGTGATATATTATGTGCTGCGCTTGATTCGTGGCACACATGCAGAGCAAATGTTGATAGGCTTATTGGTCATGCTGGTGTTGTACTGGGTGGCCAAAACTTTTGGTTTGCTTACTGTAGAATGGATTTTTAACCAGGTCTTCGCGGTATTTATCGTTATTTTGGTCGTGCTTTTTCAGGCAGAGATTCGTAAGGGTTTGATGCGTGTCGCGATTAACCCTTTATCCAGTGCCATTGAGCCACAGGATGAGTTGATTGAAGAGATTGTGGGAGCGATTCAAGGCTTAACCAGCAAACGATGGGGGGCACTGCTGGTTTTTGAGCGTGAAACAGGGCTTCGCCATCTGGATGAAACAGGGGTTTTGATTCATGCTGATGTTAAAGCAGACTTATTGATAACCTTATTTTGTTCGGCAACACCGTTGCATGATGGTGCTGCGGTGATTGCATTAAATAGTGACGGTGTGCCGGAAATTCGTTCGGCTAGGGTATTGTTGCCGTTGGCTAAAGCCAAGCAGGTTCAAGGTATATTTGGCACGCGTCATCGAGCAGCCATTGGTCTTAGTGAGGAAAATGATGCGCTGGTTTTGGTGGTATCTGAAGAACGAGGTGACCTTCATTTGGTTGAAAATGGTGAAATGATTGAAATTGTGGATGAAGATGCGCTTGTTCAAGCGCTTAGACCAAGGCTTGAAAGCATGCGGTTTTCAGGGAGTCCCAAGTCGTGAACTTACTTCATCGCTTGGGCTTGCCTTTTTGGTCTATTCTTATTGCGATTGTACTTTGGGTGCAAGTGCATGGTCAGGGTATAGGCTCGATTCGTATGGATGTGGCGCTTCAAGTTCGTGATGTGCCAGCTGATATGGTGATTGTGAATGATTTGCCTGACCAAGTGAGTATTACCATATCAGGTTTACAAACCCAGTTGAACGCATTAGACGCAAAAGATCTTTTTGTTTCCGTTGATGCTTCATCCTTGCGTTTGCCAGGTGTGATTGAGCAGCCATTGGATATTGAAACTATTGATTTACCTGTAGGGCTAAAAGTGGAGAAAATTCAACCTGATAGTGTACAACTTCAGGTGGATCATATTGTTAAGCGAACTTTGGATGTGATGCCTGTTTTTGATTTACCTCAAGGCTGGCGAGCTGAATATGTTGTGGTTACACCTGCAAACATTGAGCTTACTGGTCCTGAAGTGTGGTTAAGTGCGTTAGATAAGGTTGAAACGACCGCGATACGCTTGGATTTGAAGCCCGGCTTGTTCGATGTTAAAACAACAGTCGCACCTTTAAGTGGGCAAGGTATTCATGTATTGAAGAAAGATTTATCCATTCGAGTGCGTGGTGAATTGTTTTGGACGCCACTTGAGCAAGCAACGATTACCGACAACCTGCAATCCGAGACTGTGCCACTTGATGCAGAGAGTGGAACACAAGAACCTGTCTCCATTGTGCCTGTGCCTGAAGAAGTCAAGGTTCAGATGGAAGCAGGGGCTCATCAACAGCTTCAAGAGCAGGTACAAGGTGAACAAGAGGCGGAAGATATACAAAGTGCTGTTGAAGCAAACAATATGTTGGATATATATGGGCAGGCAGAACCTAAGAATACACCTGAGTTGGTAGAGCCATATGGTCAAGCTCACATGAAGCTCATCGATAAGCACAACCCGGCGCTTGAGCCTGGCCCGAAAGCAGAAGATAAGGCAATGAAAGGAAGTGAATAATTATGCGTAAATACTTTGGAACAGATGGTGTTCGTGGGGCAGTGAACACAGAACCCATGACGGCTGAGTTTGCCTTGCGCCTTGGGCGGGCGGCAGGGTATGTTCTTACGAAACATTTGACACATAAACCACATATTCTTATTGGTAAGGATACGCGCCTTTCTGGGTATATGATTGAGTCGGCGTTGTGCGCAGGCTTGACTGCGCAGGGGATGAATGTGCTCCTTGTTGGCCCTGTGCCTACGCCTGCGGTGGCTTATTTGACCCGAAGCCTGAGGGCTGACGCAGGCGTTGTACTTTCTGCCTCACACAACCCAGCAGGTGATAATGGCATCAAGTTTTTTGCTGCTGATGGGTTTAAGCTACCTGATTGCGTTGAGCAGGAAATTGAGGCTGCATTGGATTCCCTGCCTCCACTTCCTCCTGCGCTGGATATTGGCAAGGCAGAACGGGTGGATGATGCGAGAGGGAGGTATATTGAGTTTCTTAAATCTTCGCTGCCACGCAACTTTCGTTTTAATGGTGTGAAGGTTGTAGTCGATAGTGCCAATGGTGCCGCTTATGATGTTGCCCCAGACCTGTTTAAGGAAATGGGTTGTGAAGTGGTTTCGTTGTTTGATCAGCCTACAGGCTATAATATCAATCAAAACTGTGGCTCTACCCATCCCCAGGTGATGTGTGATAAAGTGCGTGAGGTTGAAGCTGATATTGGTTTTGCGCTTGATGGTGATGCAGACAGGTTGATTGCTTGTGATGCCAGTGGTGAGCTTGTGGATGGTGATAAAGTGATTGCGATTTTAGCCGAGCACTTGTTGAAGAAGGGGCAACTCAAGGGCGGCGCAGTGGTGACCACATTGATGAGTAATATGGGGCTTGGTGATTATCTGGAACAACTTGGTATACAAATGTTACGCACCAATGTTGGGGATAGGTATGTGTTGGAGATGATGAGAAAGAAAGGTTGTAACCTTGGTGGTGAACAATCAGGGCATATGATTATGCTGGATCATAATACCACAGGTGATGGTTTGATGACCGCGCTGCAATTGCTTTGTGCTATGCAAGAAGCCCAACAGCCACTCTCAGAGCTAGCGTCAGATTTAACACTTTATCCACAAAAGCTTTGGAATATTGTGATGCAAAAGAAAATTGATGCCCTGGCAGACGCAGAAGTTCAGTCATTGATTGCAGAAGCAGAAGCCAAGCTTGGTGACAAGGGTCGCGTGAATGTGCGCGCATCTGGTACTGAGCCTAAATTAAGGGTGATGGTTGAAGCAAGCTCGGCAACCTTGATGTATGAAACAGGTGAGTTGCTTGTGCAAGCCTTGGAAGAAAGGATACAAAGCCTTGTCTAAGACGGTAATGCTTTTTCGTTGGACTTGGCTTGTAACCGAATGTTTTCACGGTGTCGTAAGAAAACATATTTAGCAATGCTGGATTCTTCATCATGGCAGCGATATATAAATCGCAGACCGATATGTGAGCTTTTATGTTTGCTGTTTTTTACCCAAGTCACTTCGGCTAAAAGCTCAAGAATAGCTGGGGGAAAAGATGGCAACACCATGGTTAGGCTTACATAATCGCCACGCTTATACTGCTGATCTGAGTGAAAGCTTGCTCCTGTTACGCTTAAGTTGATGGGGCGCTCCGTAAGGTCGCTGCGGTTAGCGTCGTTGAGTATATTGATGCCGATAAGGTAGTTTAATTTTGTGTCCAAAGCTTCTAAGGCATGAGCAAGGTCATGGTTTACCGCGCCCATAAGTTGCTCTGAGGTAATATCTTTACCAATCATGTCTTGGATCATGGCATTTTGCCGTGAGCGAATACTAGGATATTGTTTTCGGTGTTCAAACTCCTCACGACTAATCATTTCATCTTGTATGGCTAGAATATCATCAATGCGAAAGTCTTGTCTGCGGTTTTCAGGCATAATGATGGGCTCCTGCGTGTTGTTGTTTCAGGTTATCACGCAATTCCTGTGCCAAAGATGCCTGAATGGGAAGTACCCTCTCATTATCGTTGTTTGATTTGGCCAGCGTATTGACTTTACCTTGGTGGATAGCTTCTAACGCCACATCAACAACTTGCGGATCAAATTGTGTTCCAGATCCAATGCTGAGTTGTTCTGCACAAAATGAAAGTGGTTTGGCTTGGCGGTAAACCCGGTGGGTAGTCATGGCATCAATAGCATCTGCGACACATACAATACGAGCTTCAAAAGGAATATCGGTGCTACCAATTTTATCAGGATAACCCTTGCCGTCCCAGCGTTCATGATGGTGGCGTACAATTAAACGCTCCCGTGTTAGAGTATCCATATTCATCAGAATAGCATCACCAATAGCTGGGTGAGCTTTCATCACGGCGTACTCTTGGTCGGTGTATCGCCCAGGTTTTAATAGTACCGCATCAGCTATACCCACCTTACCAATATCATGTAGCAGACCACCCGTACGAATGAGTTGTATATTTTCTTCATTCAGGTCCAGCATTTCTGCCAGTAGCACTGCCAAGTGGCTTACTCGCGCTGAATGGTCTTTGGTGTATCTATCTCTAGCTTCAAGAGAGCGCACAAGTGCAATCAGTGTTTGATTCATGCTATCGGCAAGTGCAGCATGGACTGCGCGATTATCCAGTAGGGTATCCAGCTTTTTCACCAAAAGCCCCAGCATATGCAGGCTTTCACCTTGAAGTGCTTTTTTATTTAGTCGGTTGACCAAGCATAAAACACCAATAGGAATACCTTGTAAATAGATGGGAATACCTAAATATGTATCGACTACAACATTTGGCCAGCAAGGTGGCTGGCGGTGTGTGCTGTTGTCAACGACTTCAATAATCTCTTGATTTGCATGAATCAAGGGGCTAAAAGGAGTATCTTGTAATAAACAGTTTGAGGTAAACGCATGGTTGCCCAGCCCGTGCGTTACAATCTGAACGAGCTTTTCTGTGCGGCGTTCAAATAATGCAATATAGCCACCTTGAGCATGAACCATATCCATCGCCAGTTGTAGAGCCTTGTTGCAGACACCCGTCACATCCCTCTGCTTGGGTAACTCATCAAACATGCGCAGTAGAAGACCAAGCTTTCTATCCATTTCAAAAACTTCGGGTAATAAACGATGGGTATTATCACAAGCATAGTTGGTATGTTTACTTTTCTTTTGAATGGTTAAAACATCTTCGATATGACTGAGCAAAACATTAGGTTCAAAAGGCTTGGCAAGAATATGCTTGATATGCAAAGACTTGGCTTGTCGTATATGTTGCGCAGACAAAAAACCACTAACCAAAATTATGGGAGGGATATGAACACCATGTTTGACCAGAGTTTCTATTAAATCCAGAGAGTTTCCGTCACCAAGACTGAGATCGGTAATGATAAGAGACCAAGCCTGTTGCTTGATGAGCGGCTGAGCCTCTTTAATCGTAGAAACTTCCTTGATGGTCACAGGTTGGTTCAAGAGGGATACGACCTCAGCAATAATTTCCCGGACTGCGGGCTGGTCTTCAATAATCAGTATATCAAACATGATGGGCACAACTTCCTGCGTGATAAGCTTTGGTCGCAAGGTTTTTGGTTGGTTGTGTATAGTTATAGGAAACAAAACCCTCAGGTGCTTCAAAGTTTTTATATGTTTCATGATGAGCACACTGCCGAAGTAATGATTGGTAGCGTACTGCGTTATCAATGCGTACTTTGATTTCAGGCAGCTGAAAGGGCTTGCTCACAAAGTCATATGCACCTTGTGCAACAGCATGGATGGCATCTTCAATACCAGAATAGCCTGTCATTAATAAAACAAGGGTTTTTATGGGGTCGGCAGAGCTGGCTGCAAGAATGTCCAAGCCACCTGCGCCAGGCATGACAATATCAGATAATACAATATCAAAGTGTTGCTGTTGGATATGCTGTAAGGCATCATCACCGCGATGAACTGAGGTGATATGATAGCCATGTTCACTTAAATACTCATCAAGTATGGAAGCTAAGGCCTTATCATCTTCGGCAATAAGCAGGTGCGGGTTATACTTCAAGGCTGCCGACCTCTTATGTCGTGTTGGGTATATAAGCGTAGCAATTGTGATTCTAGCTCTTGTTGTTTCAATAGGTTCTCATGATTTTGATGCTGTCGAGCTTGGCTGGAAATGCTCACTTGGTCAGCTTTGTTGGAAGATAGCGCAGCGGTTGTTTCTGGCGCAGTTTGATGACGCGCTTGTTGTTGCAATAGCCTGCTAACTAAACTATCTGTGGTTTTTATGGACATGACCATTTTTTTTCTCCTGCACAAGCATGATGCCTTTTCAGGAAAAACTATCGGCAATGTTTATCCAGACTTTAGTTTTATTTATGCTTTTTTGGCTTCTTCACCTTCTTTTTGCTTTTGCGTTTTTTCTTGGGCAACACATCATCGTTGATAATACTTCTTAGGTCGGTGATGCTATTGGGCGTCGTGCGGATTTGTTTGTATTCGTGTTTGGCTAGTTTAAGCACTTCAATGGGTTTATTGAGAAAGCTTTGGATATTTTCAAGCCGTTCCTTTTCTTCGGGCGCGCAAAAGGAAATAGCTGTGCCTTTGTTCACACCACGCCCAGTTCGCCCAACCCTATGTACATAATTTTCTTCGCGTTCAGGTAAGTCGTAATTGACCACGAAGTCAATGTCAGCAATATCAATGCCTCGTGCGCTCACATCCGTGGCAATCAGAATATTGCCATTGCCTTGCTTGAAGCTACGCATGATATTTGAGCGTTCGCGTTGGTCTTTATCGCCATGGATGGTGACCGTTTCAATGCCAACTCTTGCCATAGCTTTGGCAACGCGTTCAGCACGGACACGGGTGCGAACAAAGACAATCATGCGACTATCAGGGTTTTCGTGGATAAACCGCTCTAAAAAGAAGCGTTTATCATCCATATCCACAAATATCACAAAATGACTGATGTTTTTGGACACTTTATCTTTGGGTGACACTTGAATACGAATTGCCGCACTTTTCACTTGCGAGTAGGCAAGCTTCTTAATTTCATCATTGATGGTGGCAGAGAAGAATAGCGTTTGGTGTTTGTTTTTAAGCATTTTTTTAATGTATTTGATGTCTTCGATAAAGCCCAAATCAAGCATGTGGTCGGCTTCATCAAGAATAAGTGTGCTTACACTTTCAAGCTTTATTACGCCTTGGTTAATCAAATCAAACATACGACCAGGTGTGGCAATTAAAATATCAATGCCATCTTGTAGCTTGGCAATTTGTTGCTCTTGCTCTACGCCGCCATATAAAGCAAAGGTTTTGACACGGGTATGGCGAGCAAGCTTGGTAAACACTTCACCAATTTGCTGCGCTAATTCACGAGTAGGCGCAAGCACAATACATTTGATGCCATAGGAGCGTTTGCTGCGCTTAAACTTATGAATCTTATCAATCACAGGAATAGCAAACGCAGCCGTTTTGCCTGTACCTGTTTGCGCAACCGCCAACACATCTTCACCTGCCATAATGGATGGTATGGCTTTGAATTGAATATCAGTCGGTCGCTTAAAACCCAGCTTGGCAAGGTTGCGCTTAATATCTTCATTGATGTGGTATTGCTCAAATTTCATGACGACCTCTTTGGTTGGGCATGTTATCTATTTTGATGGGATAGGCTAGACAGGTGTTTTTTTCATTCTGTTCAATTACTGAACCGCGGCAAGTTGTTGGCTTTGTTGTTGTATGATTGGTTGCATCAAGGTGAAAAGCTTGCTTGCAACCGAATACAAGGAAGATCGTTGACCCACACAAGCTAAGGCTTTAGGCGAAACCAGCCTGCGATACTGTATCTATCACGATTGGCAGCCAACACTTCATGCGGAAATTCATCGCTGAGAAAAACCACCAAGCGATTCATTTGAGGGGCAATGCGCTGGAAGGGTTTTGTACTTTTTTCATCCGCATACATCAACAATTCACCACCATGTTCAATCTGCCAGTCAGGATTAAGGTAATAAACTGTGGTTAGCCTCCTGTTATTACGATGGGCTTGTCCCTTAAAAGTATCCAAATGCCGTTTGTAGAAGCCTTTGGGTGCGTAGTGAGCAAAGTG
>JALSGX010000077.1 GCA_026982535.1 Ghiorsea sp.
GGCTGGTCTGGCGCATTTGAAACTGATGATGAGAATTGAAAGAATTATAATGAATGATTTGGCGGTTTAACGTCAAAGCTAATGGTCGCAACTTAACTGCATTTAACCGTGCACCCAAAATATAATAAGTAAGGGAGACGCATATGTCCGTAATTGAAAATGTTGTAGATATTGAACAGTATAAAATCAGCAAAGAGCCATATTATGAGGCTGTTGGTGATGAAGTTGAGCTATACACATCAGCTTATGGTGTGCGTATGCCAATGATGATTAAAGGTCCAACGGGTTGCGGTAAGTCGCGCTTTGTTGAACACATGGCATGGAAACTTGGCAAACCTTTGATTACCGTTGCATGTAATGAAGATATGACGGCATCTGATTTGGTTGGTCGCTTCTTGCTCGATAAAGACGGCACCAAATGGCAAGATGGTCCTTTGACCACTGCAGCTCGTATTGGTGCAATCTGTTATCTTGATGAAATTGTTGAAGCTCGCCAAGATACAACGGTTGTGATTCACCCCTTAACCGATCATCGCCGCACCCTGCCTTTGGATAAAAAAGGTGAATTGGTTGATGCCCACCCTGATTTCCAATTGGTGATTTCTTATAACCCTGGTTACCAAAGTTTGATGAAAGACTTGAAACAATCCACCAAACAACGTTTCGGTGGTTTGGACTTTGATTATCCTGAAGAAAAAACAGAAATTAACATCGTGTCTAAAGAATCGGGTGTTGATGTAAAAACTGCCGAAAAACTTGTTCACATTGCACATCGTGCGCGCAACCTCAAAGGTCATGGTTTGGATGAAGGTATCTCAACTCGTCTTTTGGTATATTCAGGTCAGCTTATTGTCCAAGGTGTTGCACCATTAGCTGCTTGTTCTATGACCATGGTAACGCCTTTGACGGATGACCCAGACATGCGTGATACTTTACATGCTGCTGTGGAAACATTTTTTGGCTAAACACACATACCTTTAATTACTGAGGCAGCACCTTTTGTGTAAGTGTTGCTGCCTCTTCAAATATCAAAGAGGTCGAATATGTCAATAAAACTTGAAGATTATGAGGCGTACTTCGAAGATCACGCCCCTGAAGTCAAAGATGTACTGACCAGCAGCTTTCAGGAAGCATCGAGAGTGATGTCTCCCGCTGGTCTCGAAACTTATCTTGATGGTGCCAAAACATTGTCCAACTTAGGGCGTGGCTCTGGCATTGTTATATCTTATATCCAAGAAGTGCCGCTGGTTGCCAAAGAGTGTGGTGAAGATGTGGTTTCGGATTGTTTATCAGCTGCCATGAAATTGTCGTCCATGACTTCTGGTGAAGTTGTGGCTCTGCTTTTTAGCAGTATGCCAACGGCTGCTCGCAACCTTGGTGATGCCGAATTGTTTCGCGGTTATTTAACCATGATTCATCAGCTCGCATCGACTGCTTCTCGTGGTGTACGCCCTATGCTCAACCACATTGATGAATTGCTTTCCAAGCTTACCCTTAGTGGTCTTCGCCGTTGGGCAAACTTTGGTGCGCAAGCGTATAGACGCGATTACAAAAACCTCACTTCTTATTTCAACCTAGAGTCGGCTGATAGTCGTGCTATGTTGCAAAAAGAGCGAAGAGGCATTTTATTTGTTAAAACGCAACGTAAGCTCAACTTTTATTTGCGTGCCTTATGGGGAAGAGATTTTTTCTTGCGTCCAACGGGTGCAGATTTTTCAGATTTTCGCCCATATATCGAACACCGCATTTTGCATCTCCCCGATGCCTTGGATGATTATGGTGATGTGCCTGGCTTAGAAGTATACCGCGCAACAGCAGCCCACATGGCTGCCCACATGGCTTATGCCACAGCATCCATTTCAGCAGAGCAATTAAGCCCAGCCCAAATGTTTTTCATTGGCTTAATTGAAGATGCCCGTGTGGAATACAAAGCTGTTCAAGAGTTCCCGGGTCTACAAAAACTATGGCATAGAATGATGGAAGTGCCTCACGAGGAAACCCCTGAGCATCCAACCATGGTGGTATTAGAAAAGTTAGCCATGATGCTGCTAGACGAAAATATCCAATCTGATGATGAAGAAATGAATGCCTTGGCAAAATATTTCCATGATAACATCGAAGAACGTCAAGATGACAATCAATTCTCATGGCACTTGGGTTTGGATGTATTCAACCTTCTTTCCAAGCGAAAAGCAGTGCCTAGCTTGCGTATTTTAGAGCGCATCGACATCCCTTACCGTGATGATAATCGATATGTTTGGGAATTTGACGAAGCCAACTGGAATACAGAATTTGAATACATGGCAGCCAGTCAGCAACAAGTCAGGCGCATTGTTAGCCCACTGATGATGGCACATGAAGTCGATTGCGAACTCGCAGGTGATGATGCCCAAGAGATATGGACGTGTAAGGATGAAATGCGTTTCTACGAGGATGATTTAACCGACACTGCCGCAAGCTTTAATGATGCTTGGGGTAAAGAACCAATTTCAGAACCCTACCATTACCAAGAGTGGGATTATCAAATTCAACTTCACCGTCCAGATTGGGTTACGCTTTATGAGCGTAGGCAACCCAAAGGTTTCCTTGAAGATATTCAAGCCATTCTTGATGCCTATCGCCCCGTGGCGCACCGCATCAAACAAATCATTGATTTGTTAACACCTGAAGGCGTGCAACGTGAACGTAATATGGAAGATGGCGATGAAGTTGATATTAATGCAGCCATTGATGCTATGATTGCGATTCGTATGGGTGAGCAACCCAATACACGCATCACCATGCGTAATGTGTTAAAAAATCGCGATTTATCCGTGGTTTTACTTCTTGATTTATCAGAGTCTACCAATGAACCCATGAATGGATCTGAGAAAACAGTGTTGGAGCTTACCCGCGAAGCCTCTACTTTAGTTGCAACAGCAATGGAAGGCATTGGCGACCCGTTTGCCATTCACGGCTTTGCCTCAGATGGTAGGCATGATGTGCAATACTACCGATTCAAAGACTTCAATGAGCACTTTGATGATGAAGCAAAATCGCGCCTTGCAGGCATGAAAGGTGGTTTGTCCACTCGCATGGGTGCAGCACTTCGCCATGCAGGACAACATCTGCATAAACAACAAGAA
>JALSGX010000078.1 GCA_026982535.1 Ghiorsea sp.
TCTGTAATGTCACGAATGGTAATCAAATGGGATGGTTTACCATCAAATACAATAGACGATGCACTCACCTCAGCAATAAAGGTGGAACCATCCAGACGCAGAAACTTTTCTTCAGCAATCGCCAGTGTTTTCTGATTTTCTTTAAGCTGCTTGGTTCGTTCTTTCACGAACTCCCTTGAATCTGGGTGAACGCTATCTAGCATAGGCTTGCCTTTTAGTACATCAAATGATGAAGCGGCAAACAACCGTAAACAGGCAGGATTCGCATATGCCCATTTCCCCTGCTGGCTTACAGCAATCGCATTCATGGATGACTGCAAGAGTGTACGATATCTGGCTTCACTTTCTTTGATAATTTCATCACGCAAAATGACTTCCTGCGCTTGGCGCAAGTCGTCCACATACTTTTCAAGGTACCTTGCAAAAGCCACCGCAAATATTGCCACCACCACATAAGGCATGATAATATAAGGTGCCAGCTCCCAAGGCCAATACAAGTTCACACCCATATAAAATAGTGATGTACCAACCCCAAGCGATAGCAGCAATAACGCAGAACTCCAGTAGGCAGCTGCTTTAGCCCCTATCATAAAGCTTACAAAAAAGGGAAAGACGATAACCCAAACATAAGCACTGCCACCAACAGCAGGCAGAAAAAGAAAAGCAAAGACCAAAATTGAAATATAAGCAATACTTAAAACCGATACTGTGTTTTTCGCCATCTGCTTTCGCCATGCGAAGGTCAAACTACCTAATACAAAAAGTGCAACCTCCAAGATTGCTATAGGATAATAGCCAGCCCAAGCATTAAACATGGAAAACACAGCAACCAATGGCAAAAAACAGCAATAAAAAACATGTATTTTATTAAACAGTGGCATGGTATGGCTGGTACTGCTTTTATCATGCTGAAGGTTTTCGACTGTTTGCTGTTCCATATTCAAGTAACCACCTTTGTCGTGGATTCAGAAAAAGCCTTGAACCACACGCTGTATTTATAGTTTACTTAATTCAAGCCCAAGATTTCACGCATAGCGGCCATATGCGCATCCACTTCTGCTTTACGCTCTCGTTGGTCTTCTTCTGAACCTGAACCTTTATCCACCCAGTTGAGCACATCTTCATCAATTTCTTTGAGAAACGGCGAAGCCCCCATCTTTTCAACTTGCCCAAACTTCTTTTGTGTTTTGGCATAGCTTAAAGTTAGACGATGTCGGGCACGGGTCATGGCAACATACATCAGCCGCCGCTCTTCTTCCAAGCGGTTCTCCTCCAAGGCATTTTTATGGGGAAAGCTTCCTGCCTCCATGCCCACAACAAACACATGCGAAAACTCCAACCCTTTGGCGGCATGAACTGTCATCAAGCGCACCTGCCCTTGCGGGGCATCATCTTTATCATCGGCTGCCAAATATACATGCTGCAAAAAGGATGACAAATCACCTCCATTTTCACTATGGCGCAACCACCAACGGCGTAAGCTCATGATATTGCCCATACGCCGCTCGGCTTCATCCTCATCTTCGGCTTCCTTGCGAATCGCGTCTTCCAAACCTGACACTTCAAGCAAGGTATCAAAGGCATCATCAGGCTCACCATGCAAAAAGATGTGCTCAATATCCACCAGCATTTGAGCAAACGCTCTGAGCACACCTGCTTTGGGATGTTGAAAATCATCTTCCAACGCTGCTTCCAGCAAAGATAAATCTTTTTCATGCGCAAATTGACCCAATACTTCCAAAGCCTTACTGCCAACACCCCGTCTTGGTCGTGAAATCGCACGCATCCATGCCAAATCATCCGAAAAATTGCCAATGAGCCTCAAGTACGCCAACACATCTTGAATTTCAGCTCTGTCGAAAAACGATAAGCCACCACTCACATGATACGGCACATTCGCATCCCGCAGTGCCATTTCAAATGCGCGGGATTTGAAGGATGAGCGATACAATATACAAAAATCATCCCACTTGAGATGGTTGGCAGCGCGTTGCCCGCGAATTTCAGCCACTACGCGCTCTGCCTCCTCATCCGAGGTTTCAGCTTCCCACACGCGAATCTTTTTGCCCAAGCCGAGGTTGGAGCGCAATGTTTTACCTAGGCGTTCACGGTTATGCGCAATCAAGCTGTTTGAGCCTTGCAAAATCAAACCTGTAGAGCGATAGTTTTCTTCTAGCTTAATGATTTCCAGTGATGGATAGTCGCGCTCAAGCTGAAATAAGTTTTGCACTTCAGCACCACGCCAGCCGTAAATCGATTGGTCATCATCACCCACCACTGTGAGGTTGGCCGTTTCAGGAGCCAAAAGGCGCACAAAGTCATATTGCATACGGCTGGAATCCTGATATTCATCCACCAAAAAGTGCCTACACCTGCTTTGCCATAGTGCCCGTACTTCAGGATGTTTGGCAAGCAATTGCAGCGGCAACACAATCAAATCATCAAAATCCACCGCATTCATTTGTTGCAATAGCTTATCGTATTTCTCAACAATTGCGGTTATCATATTATCTTGAACTTCGCGCATACCATTTTTAATCATGGATACTTTCTGCAAAATCCGTTCCACATGATCACTATCTGATGGCAACTTCATATCAGCCAAAACAGAACGCATCGCAGACTTTTGCTCTGGCACAGCAAAAATAGACATACGCGCACGACGACCAACGAGCCCTGCATGTTCACGAACAATCATCAAGCCCAAGGCATGAAAGGTACAAATGCGCAAACGCTTGGCTTGACGCTCACCCAAGCGGGATGCTAGGCGTTCCCGCATTTCTTGAGCCGCTTTATTGGTAAATGTCACGGCAGTGATGGCATCTTCGGGCACATCCCGCTCAACCAAAGCAGCAATACGCTCAGTAATCACTCGTGTTTTGCCTGAGCCTGCGCCTGCAAGCACAAGCAAAGGACCACCGCGATAATGCACAGCGCGATACTGCGCATCATTAAGGTTGGAATGATGGTTTGAATATACTTCTTTCATACGCCGCAAGCTAGCAGCACAACCAATTATCACCATATTTAGAGCTTCCTCAAAAAACCTCTCAGTGAGCCTCAGCGTTAAACCATGATGACAAAACCTAGCAA